>DAIPLM010000088.1:0-1304 GCA_036769205.1 Sphingomicrobium sp. | reverse complement strand
TGCACTGGGCGGTGCTGGTGCTGATCGCCGTGCTGGCCTGGGCGGCGGCATGTCCGTCATGCCTCGAATGGTGGCGCGACACACTGCTCGGCGGCTGGCGGCCGGAGCCGTCCTTACGCGAGTTGCTGACCTTTCTGATGCTGCTGGCGGTGGTCAAGTTCACCGCGGTGCTGCTGATCCTCAAATACCGCCCGTTGCGACTGGTGCTGACGCCGGGCGCGACCAAGACGCGGCGGGTGCGGCGGCGGGCGCTGGGCGTGTTCAAGGCGGCGGCCGAGCGGCGGACGGCGGGGCGCACCGGCATCCTCATCTATCTGTCGATGGGCGAGCGCCGGGCCGAGATTATTGGCGACGAGGCGATCACCTCGGTGACGACGCCCGAAACCTGGGGCGAGGCGATGCACGCGCTGCTCGCCGAGGTCCGCGAGGGCCGGGTCGCCGATGGCATGGTGGCGGCGATCGAACGGATCGGCTCGGTGCTCGCCGAGCATTTCCCGCGCGCCGCCGGGGACAAGAACGAAATTCCCGACAAGCTCATCGAACTGTGAGCGATGATCGGCTGAACGACCCGCCGACGGTGCGGTGGGAAGGCAAGTACCTCCGCATCGTCACCCGCGGCGGCTGGGAATATGTCGAGCGCTGCGGCGGCGTCGGCGCCGTCGTCATCCTCGCCGAAACGGACGGCAAGATCATCCTCATCGAACAGTCGCGGGTGCCGCTGGGCGGCCGTATCTGCCTCGAGCTGCCCGCCGGCCTGGTCGGCGATGAGGACGACAAGGGGGTCGAGGAGACCGCGGTCAAGGAACTCGAGGAAGAGACCGGCTATACGGCAGGGCGGATCGAGCGGCTAAGCCAGTTCTTCAGCTCGCCAGGGATGGTCGCCGAAGGCTTCGACCTGGTCCGCGCCCATGGCGTCCGGCCTTGTGGCTCGCCGGTCGAGGTGGGAATCGAAGTGTACCTCGTCGAGCGCGCGCGGATCGCCGGATTTGTTGAGGAGCGGCGCGCGGCCGGAGTCGCCATCGACGTCAAGCTGCTGCTGCTCCTCGCCAGCTCCATCCTTTAGTCGAGAGTGCCGCCCGTTCATCGACGGCGGCGTTGCGCAAGGTTCACTCGCCTTCCTATAGAGCGCGCGCGAAAGTCTTTTTTCCGGGAGTGGGATGCATGAAGATGATTCTGATGGCGGGCGCGGCTGCGCTCGCGATGGCGGCGACGGCGCCGGCCATGGCCGCTGATTCGACTACGGTGGCAGCGACCGCGGCGACCGCCGCGGCGACCAGCAACCCGTTGCTCGCCAAATGGACCGG
>DAIPLM010000087.1:0-7225 GCA_036769205.1 Sphingomicrobium sp. | reverse complement strand
CGGGCGATGCAGGACACCTTCTACCTCGAACCGCGAACCCCTGGCGAGGAGCCCCATGTCCTTCGCACGCACACTTCACCGGTCCAGATCCGTGCCGGCGAAAGCCACGGCGCGCCGATCTACGTGATCGCGTCCGGCCGCGTGTACCGCTCCGACAGCGACGCCACCCACACGCCGATGTTCCACCAGGTCGAGGGTTTCGTGATCGACAAGAACATTACGCTCGGCCACCTCAAGTGGACGCTCGAGACCTTCCTCAAGGCCTTCTTCGAGCGCGACGACGTCGTGCTGCGCATGCGCCCCTCCTACTTCCCGTTCACCGAACCGTCGGCGGAGGTCGACGTCGGCTGGTCGATCGAGAAGGGGCGGCGGGTCGTCGGCGGGCAGCAGGGCTGGATGGAAGTGCTCGGCAGCGGCATGATCCACCCCCGCGTGATCGCCAATGCCGGGCTCGATCCCGCGGAATGGCAGGGCTTCGCCTTCGGCACCGGCGTCGACCGGCTGGCGATGCTCAAATATGGCATGAGCGACCTGCGCCCCTTCTTCGACGGCGATCTGCGCTGGCTTAAGCACTACGGCTTCAGCTTCCTCGACGTGCCGACGCTGAGCGCGGGGGTCGGGGCATGAAGTTCTCGCTGTCCTGGTTGAAGTCGCATCTGGAGACGGATGCGCTGCCGCACGCCATCGCCGACAAGCTCACCAATCTTGGCCTGGAGGTCGAGGGCCTGACCAACCCGGCCGAGGCGCTGGGCCCGTTCCGCATCGCCAGGGTGCTGAGCGCCGACAAGCATCCGCAGGCCGACAAGTTGCAGGTGCTGAGCGTCGATGCCGGGGACGGCCCGGTGCAGGTCGTCTGCGGCGCCACCAACGCCCGCGCCGGCATGCTCGGCGTGTTCGGGGCGCCGGGCGCTTACGTGCCGGGCAGCGATTTGACGCTGAAGGTCGCCACCATCCGCGGCGTCGAATCGCGCGGCATGATGTGCTCGGTCCGCGAGCTGCAATTGGGCGAAGACCATGAGGGCATCATCGAGTTGCCCGACGACGCCCCGATCGGCGCCAGCTACGCTGAATGGGCGAAACTCGACGATGTCGTGTTCGACGTCGCCGTGCTGCCCAACCGCCAGGATTGCATGGGTGTGCGCGGCATCGCCCGCGACCTTGCCGCCGCCGGGGTGGGGAAGCTGAAGCCGCTCGAAGTGCCGGTCATCGAAGGCGGGTTCGACTGCCCGGTCGAGATCCGCATCGAAGACCCGGAAGGCTGCCCTGCCTTTTACGGGAGAGTGGTGCGCGGACTAAAGAACGGCCCCTCGCCCGACTGGCTGCAGCAGCGCCTGAAGAGCGCCGGCCAGCGGTCAATCTCGGCGTTGGTCGACATCACTAATTATGTCATGCTCGACCTCGGCCGGCCGAGCCACGCCTATGACCTCGCCGAATTGAACGGCGCCGTCACCGCCCGCCGCGCCCGCGACGGCGAGACGGTCATGGCCCTGAACGAGAAGGAATATCGCCTCGACCCAAGGATGACGGTGATCGCCGACGCGGCCCAGGTCCACGACATCGGCGGCATCATGGGCGGCGAACATAGCGGGGTCGGCGACACCACCACCGACACTTTGCTCGAAATCGCTTTCTTCGACCCCGAGCGGATCGCCCGCACCGGCCAGGCCTTGCAGCTGACCAGCGACGCCCGCGCCCGCTTCGAGCGCGGGGTCGACCCAGCCTTCCTCGACGACGGGCTGGCGGTGCTGACCGGGCTGATCCTCGACATTTGCGGCGGCGAGGCGAGCCGCGTCGTCCGCGCAGGCGAGCCGCCGGTCGCCGACAAGCAAGTGCCGTTCGATCCCGCGCGGACCTTGTCGCTGGGCGGGCTCGACGTTCCGGCCGACGAACAGCAGGCGATCCTCGAGCGGCTCGGTTTCAGCATTCAGGACGGCAAGGCGAGCGTCCCGAGCTGGCGCCGCGATGTGGACGGCCCGGCCGATTTGGTCGAGGAAGTCGCCCGCATCGCCGGCTACGACCGCATCCCCGCCACCCCGCTGCCGCGCGACGCCAAAGACTCCTGGGGCGTCGCCCGGCCGACCGCGACCCGCGCTCAGCTGGCGGAACGACGGCTGCGGCGGATGGCGGCGGCGCGCGGCCTCGACGAGGCGATCAACTGGAGCTTCATCTCGGCGGACGAGGCCGACCGCTTCGGCGGCCCCGCCGACATCCTCGCCAACCCGATCAGCGCCGACATGAGCCACATGCGCCCGTCGCTTCTGCCCGGGCTGATCGCCGCCGCCCGCCGCAACCTCGACCGCGGTGCCGCCAGCGTCCGGCTGTTCGAGGTCGGCCGCCGCTATCTGGCGCAAGGCGAGCGACCGACGGCAGCGCTGCTGCTGGCCGGCGACCAGGCCCCGCGCGGCTGGCGATCGGGCAAGGCGCAACCCTTCTCCGCCTTCGACGCCAAGGCCGAGGCCCTGGCCTTGCTCGAAGCCGCCGGGGCGCCAGTCGCCAGCCTGCAATTGTTCATGAACGCCGGCCCCACCTGGCACCCAGGGCGCTCGGCGAAGCTCGGGCTCGGCCCCAAGGTCGTGCTGGCGGCGTTCGGCGAATTGCACCCCACCATCGCCCGCGACCTTCCCGCCGGCACGGTCGCCGCCGAGCTCTACCTCGATGCCATCCCCGAGCCGCGCTCGGCCGGCCGCGCCCGCGCCGCCTTCGCACCGCCGGCGCTGCAATCCGTGACCCGCGACTTCGCTTTCCTGGTCCCCGACGAGCTGGCGGCGGATGCGCTGGTCCGCGCCATTCGCGGCGCCGACAAGGCGGCGATCGCCGGCGCCCGAATCTTCGACCGCTACCAGCCCGAGGGCGGCCAGCTAAGCCTGGCGGTGGAGGTCGCGCTGCAGCCCGGAGAGCACAGCTTCGCCGAGGCTGAGATCGCCGAAATCTCGAAGCGCATCGTCGCCGCCGCCGCCAAGCTGGGGGCGACGCTCAGGAGTTGAGGGCGTTAATTTCGGCGTGCACCTGCGCCTCGATGTCGTCGCGCTTGAGTCCCGCCGGAATCACCTCGCCGACGCGGACGTGGATGACGCCGGCTCGCTTGACGAAGCCCCGCCCCCACAGCCGGCCGCTGTCGTGCGCCACCGGCACCACCGGCAGGCCGAGCGCCCGGTAAAGGCCGGCGAAGCCGGGGCGCAACGGCGGCGCCTGCCCGTGCGGCACCCGCGTCCCTTCCGGAAAGATCGCCACCGGCCGGCCCTGCGCGACCGCCTTTTTGCCCTCGGCGAGCATGGTTCGGAGCGCGCTGGCCCCCGCCTCGCGGTCGACGCCGATGACGCCATAACGCCGGGTCACCCAGCCGAAGAGCGGGATTTGCGTCAGCTCGCGCTTCATCACCACCACCGGCCTTTCGGCGAAGCGCAGCGATTCAATCGTCTCGACCATCGCCTCATGCTTGAAGGCAATCAGGAAGGAGCCGGCGGGGACCTGTCCTTCGATCCGCCAGCTGATGCCGAGAACATGGGTGACCAGCGTGTGGTGAAAGTCCGACCAGCCGCGGACGATCGCTTGCACGGTGCGGTCGCCCAGGGGCGAGCAGAGAATCACCGCCAGCACGTAGAGCAGGGTGCCCGGATAGAAGAACAAAGCGAACAAGGCGGAACGGACGGCCGCCATCAGATGTCGAGCCAGACGGCGATCCGCCGCAGCAGATATTTGTTATACTCGCCGAACAGGGTCATGAATCCCGGCTCGCCGCGCACGGCGTCGGGGACGATGCGATAGTCATCGCCCAGCTCGCGGCGGAACTCGTAGCGGGCGCGGCGCATGTGCCAGTCGCTGGTGACCAGCCGGAACGACTTGAAATGGCGCCGCTTCAGCCAGCGCTTGGTTTCTTCGGCGTTCGATCTTGTGTCGACCGATTCCGAGCCGAGGTCGACGCAGCATTGCAGCAGCCGTTTGCCGCCACCCAAACGGCGGACGAGGTCGGCCTTGGTCACCGACGGGTCGGCGCCGGCGACGAGCAGCCGTTTGCCCTTGCCCTCGGCGAGGATCTTGACGCCATGCTCGAGCCGACCGGGGCCACCGGTGACGACCACGATACCGTCAGTCTTGGCGCTCGTGGCCGGTGCCGGGCCGCCCAGAGTCACCCCGAACAAGGCAAAGCCGAGTCCATAGACAACGAGCAGCAAGGCACCGAGACGCAGGATCATAAGGCCGCCCGCAATGCCCGAAGGACCGCCTGGCGCGCTACTAGGGTTGCCACCAATGTCCCGGCCAAAGGCAAGGCCGCCAGAAGCGCCAGGTCGCCGAGCGTCAGCAGCGGCCCGCCGGCGAAATCCTCCATCCACACCGCGCGGCCGCCGGCAATCAGCAACAGCACCAGGCCCGCCGCCGCCGCCCCGGCGATTCCTCCGGCCAGCGAATCCATCGCGATCCGGCGCTGGAAGAGCCGGGCGACCTGGGCGTCGGTCGCGCCGATGCCGTGCATCACCTCGATCGTCGGCCGATTGGTATCGAGCGCGCCGCGCGCCGCCAGCACCACCGCCGCCGCGGTCGCCATGGCGATCAGCAGGACCAAGGCGAAGGCCAGCCAGGTCAGCGAGCGGATGGCGCGCAGCATCGGCGCCAACATCGCTTCATGCGCGACGAAGCGGGCGCCGGGAACGGCTTGCTCGACCCGAGCGGCAATGGCCGCCGGCGAGGCGCCGGGCTTCAAATCGACGTCGATCAGCGCCGGCAGCGGCAGATCGGCCTCGGCGCCGGCCGGCCCCAGCCAACGCTCCAGCGTCTCACGCATAGCGCTTTCGGGAACCGGATGGACGGCGGCGACGCCCGGCGCACCGGTGAGCGCGCGCACCGCCAGCGGCAGCTTGGCGGCGCCGTCGGCGATCTGCACCGAATAGCGGTTCTCCACCCCGCGGGCGACGGTGCCGGCGGCATTGGCCAGCGCCAGGCCGGCAGCGGCGATGACGACCATGACGAACATCATGATGGCGATGACATAAGGGGTCGGGCCCAGCCGGCCGCCCGGAAGCAGCCGCCGCTCGGGGGGCGAAGCCTGGAGCCAGTCAAGCATCGGCGCCGCTTTGGCCTGCGGCCGGCGGTGGGTTCCGCAGCGCGCCGGTCGGATCGACCATCGCCCCATGGTCGAGACGGATCATCTGCGCACCCGGCGTCGCCGTGATCAAGGACACGTCATGGGTGGCGATGATGATCGTCGTCCCCAATCGGTTGAGTGCCGTCAACAAATGCAGGATGCGGGCGGCCATGTCGGCGTCGACGTTGCCGGTCGGCTCATCGGCGACGACGATCTCGGGTCGGGCGATGACGGCGCGGGCGATGGCGACCCGTTGCTGCTCGCCGCCCGACAGGGTCGGCGGCCGGGCGCTGGCGCGGTCGGCGAGGCCAACCCAGGCCAGCATTTCCCGCACCGAGCTTTCGACTTCGGCCTCGGCCTGGCCGGCGATGCGCAAAGGCAAAGCGACATTGTCGAACGCCGACAAGTGGCGGATCAGCCGGAAATCCTGGAAGACGACGCCGATCCGTCGACGGTAATGCGGCAAGGCCTCGCGCGGCGCTTCGCTCAGTTCGGCGCCGAACAGGCCGATCCGCCCCCGGGTCGGCCGCTGCGCCAAATACAGCAGTTTCAAGAGCGAGGTCTTGCCGGCGCCCGACGGGCCGGTGAGGAAATAGAAGCCGCCGGAAGCCAGCCGGAAGTCGAGGTCGCGGAGCACTTCCGCGCCGGTCCCGTAGCGAAGTCCCACCCGGTCGAATTCGACGATCGTCGTCAGCTTGCCAACCCTCACCCGGGCCACCGGCCCCACCGGCCTGTTCCTCGCACAGGCCGGGCCGCCTTGCCAATGCCGACGACTTGCTGTTTACCCAAGGCCAAGCGTCCCGGGGAGCAATCGGCCCGCCATGATCCTCACCTGCCCTGCCTGCGACACCAAATATGTGGTCAAGGACGGCGCCATCCCGCCGGCCGGCCGGCAGGTGCGCTGCGCCTCGTGCAAGCATAGCTGGCACCAGGATCCGGAAGCCGGGGCCGACAACCAGAGCGTCGCCGAAGCGGCGATGATCGCGCCGAGCAGCGGTCCGGAAGCGGAAGAGCGCGCGTTCGAGGAATCGGTGATCGAGGGCGAAGCGGACGAGACCGTCGCCGACGACCTCGATGTCGCCGCCGCGCCCAACGACACGGTCGGCGAATCCGAGCCGGCCGCCCCGCCGGAGCGCGACCAATGGCCGGATGACGTCATTGCCGCCGATACCGCCGCCGCGCTGGCGCCGGAGCCAGCGTCGCAATGGATTTCGGGGGCCGCGGACGGCGGCGACCAGGAGTTCGAACCGTTTTACGAGCCGGAGCCGGTCGGTGCCGAGCGCCGCCGGGTGCCGTGGCTGGTGTGGCTGCTGCTGCTGGTCGCGGCGCTGGCCGCCGCCGGCTGGTTCCTGGCGCCGGAATCGCTGCGGGCCCGGCTCGGGCTGGCCGATCCCGGCGGGACCCAACTCGAAGTGATGCTGACCAACAGCGATCGCCAGCCGCTTGCCAGCGGCAATGAATTGTTCGCGGTCAGCGGCCGGGTCATCAACCCGACCGAGGAATCGCAGACCGTGCCGCCGCTGCGCGCCGAGTTGCTCGACGCCAGCAAGCAGCATGTCGTCTATAGCTGGACGATCGCGCCGCCGGCGCCGACGCTTGGGCCGGGCGCCAGCGCCAGCTTCAACAGCGCCGAGGTCGATGTCCCCGCCGGCGGCTCACATTTGCGCGTCCGGTTCGAGGGCTCGCCCGCCTGAAGCGGCAAGTAACTTACTGAAATTCCACGAGTCTGGCGTCGCGACGGGTGCCGTCCTCGACGGTGATCCTGGCCGACTTGACCGCATGGCCATGCGGTTGCGACGCGTCGCCCAGGCGGACGCGGGCGGCGGCGACGATGCGTACCGTGGCGCGGGCCTGGACACTGACCATCATTCGCGGCGTCGGCGGCGACGGCGGATTGGCGGCGGCCATCAAGGCCAAGGCGAGAGGTCCGACCATCTTCATGGCCATACGATCGGGCGGGGGGTTTGGTAAATGGCGCGTTTACCACTGTCCCGGCATGGGACCGGCCGGTGCCATTGCGCGCCTGTGGGGCCTTTGCTAGAGGCCGCGCCTTGCCAGGGCGCCGCGCATCCGCGCGGCGCATTTCACGAGTGCGGTCGTGGCGGAACTGGTAGACGCGCAGCGTTGAGGTCGCTGTGGCCGAAA
>DAIPLM010000086.1:3310-7231 GCA_036769205.1 Sphingomicrobium sp. | reverse complement strand
AAGCCGGGACGCCGATCAACCAGGAGCAAACCGACAACCTCCTTGCCCATGAGAGCGCCGGCGAAGGTTTCGACATCACCGAGACGGTCTCGATCGGCAAGGTTCTGGTTTGCATCTCGCCAACCACCAGCGCGCAATCGAAGAAGGGTGCTCCTGGCACTTGGGTCGCCATGCACGGCTATAGCGGCGAGAAGTGCACGACGCTTTGGTACAACACCGGCGCGACGGTCAACGTGTCGAACCTGAACACAGGCAGTAACAATGTGGTCACGGTGCCGATCGACCTACCGTAAGCCATTCTGACATTGTTTAGTGAAACGCGTTAAGAGGGCCTCGTCGGATTCACCCGGCGGGGCCTTTTTTGGGGCAGGATTGAAATGGCCGCTTGTGCTCTGCATCGCCGATTGATGTCCGCCTGCTCGCTGACGGCTCTGGCCGTGATGTTCCCGGCCGCCGCCTTCGCGGCCGAGGCCGCGGCCGACCAGCCTGGCGCGACCATACCCGAGGAGGAAATCCTCGTCATCGGCGAACGCTACATCTCGGGCATCCAGCCGGAGCGCGAGCTCGATCAGCAGGCGATCGAGAGCTACGGCCAAAGCACGATCGATGAGCTGATCGCCGAGGTCCAGGGCGAGCTCGACGATGACGAAACGCCCTTGATCCTGGTCAACGGCGAGCGGGTCAACAGCCTCGAGGACATCGGCGGCTTGCCGGTCGAGGCCCTGCGCAACGTCAAGGTGCTGCCGCGCGGCTCGGCCGTGCCCGCTGGCGGCAACTCCACCCAGCGCGTGCTCAGCCTGCAATTGAACCGCAAGATGCGTTCGGCGACGGCGTTGGTCGCCGACAAGCTTTCGACCGACGGCGACTGGAGCGGCAAGCGCGGCGAAGCCATCCTCACCTACATCGAAGGCGCCAGGCGGGTGAACGTCACTTTCAAGGTGCGCGACGAGGATTCGCTGTTCGAAAGCGATCGTGGCATCGTCCAGCCGGAAGCTTCGCCGCCCTTCGCCAACGATCCCGCCATCACCGACCTTGGCCGCTTCCGCACCTTGCGGCCGGACAGCCGCAACTACGACCTCAACGGCACCTTCGCCACGCGGCTGGCGCCCTGGCTTACGGGCATGGCGGGCCTGCGCCTCAACCAGTCCAGCCGACTGTCCGAGCGCGGCCTGCCGACCGCCCTGTTTCTGCTGCCGGCGAGCCATCCGTCGTCGCCCTTCCCGACCGACGTGGAGCTCTCGTTTCACGGCCTCGAACCGCTTCACACGCGCTCGCGCCACCGTGGCGGCGACGGCAATATCACGCTGAATGGCACGTTCGGGCGCTGGACGTCGCATTTCAATGCGCGCCACTCGCAAGCCAGGGACGAGACCTTCACCCAGCGGAAGGCGGCGTCGGGGACCATCCCGATTGAAGACAACGTCGACCCGTTCGGCGACGATTTGTTCGATCTGGTGACCATCCGCACCGACAAGGCGACATCGCGCACCACCGTCACCTCGGCCTTGTGGAATTTTACTGGCCCGGCGCTGAAGCTTCCCGCCGGCGACCTGCAGGCGACGGTCGAAGGGCAATTCTTCGACAACCGGCTGCGCTCGACCTCGACCTTCTCCGGAGTCGAGCAAAAGCGCAGCTACCACCGTTCGCAATGGTCGCTTCGCGGCGCCATCGAAGCGCCCCTCGTCAGCGCTCGTCCGATCGTCGGCGAGGTCAGCGCGACCGCTCAGGCGACGGTCGAGGATTTTTCGGACGCCGGCACGCTGCAGGATTACGCGCTCGGCTTGACCTGGGAACCATTCCCCGCCTTGCGCTTCCGCGGCGAGTTCGAGAAGACCCAGCTGCCAGCCTCGATCCAGACGCTCGCCAACCCGGTGATCGTCACCTCGGGCGTTCGCGCCTTCGATCCGCTCACTGGCGAGACTGTCGACGTGACGCAGATCACCGGCGGCAATCCGGACCTCAGCCCCGAAGAGACGACGACCTGGAGGTTCGGCGAACAATGGACTCTAGTCGAACGCCTCCATCTGCAGTTCAGTGCCGAATATATCGACACCGAGGAGCGGAATTTCGTGTCATCCATTCCCGACGCCAGCGCCGCCGTCATGCTCGCTTTCCCCGACCGCTTCATTCGGGACTTGAGCGGCACCTTGACCACCATCGACCTGCGGGCAGTCAACTTCGACCGGCACCGGGAGCGACGGCTGCGCTATGGGCTGAGCCTCAATACGAACCTTACCAAGGGTGGCCTGACGGTGCGATCCGCGACTGCCGCCGATTCGGCGAACGAGGCCGATGCGCCCGCACGATCCGGACGGCCGGCGGTCAGGAACCGGCCCCTGCGGCTTCAACTCAGTGCCAACCACTCGGTCGTCTTGCAGGATGAAATCACCATTCGCCCCGGCCTCGGGTCCGTCGACCTGCTCGAAGGCGGCGCCATCGGCATCGGCGGCGGGCGAGTCCGGCACCAGCTCGACGGCACGGCGGCACTGAGCTCGGGCGGCGTCGGCCTGAGGCTCGGCGTCAATTGGCGCGGCAAATACACGCTTGAAAGCCGGGTCGGGACCATTACCGATACTTTGCGCTTCTCGCCGGTGCTGCTCGTCAATCTGCGCGCCTTCGCCGACCTCAGCCGGTTCCTTCCCGAGCAAAACTGGGCGAAAGGCATGCGCTTGTCATTGAATGCCCAGAACCTGACCAACGACCGCCAGGAAGTCCACGATTCTGCCGGCAACACGCCGCTGCAGTACCAGCCCGGTTACCGTGACCCGCTCGGCCGCACAATCGAGCTGGAATTGCGCAAAATCTTCTAGGCTTTGGGCCGATAGGTCTGGTCGGCGGTCGGGAAGGCGCGGGCGCGGACCTCGTCGGCATATTTCGCCGCCGCCGCGCCGATCTCGCCGGCCAGATCGGCGTAGCGCTTGACGAAGCGCGGGGTGCGTTCGAACAGGCCTAGCATGTCCTCGGTGACCAACACCTGGCCGTCGCACTCGGCCGAGGCGCCGATGCCGATCACCGGCGGCGCCACCTTGCCCGCGACGTCGGTGGCGATCTGCTCCAGCACCCCCTCGACGACGATCAGGAAGGCGCCGGCCTCGGCCACCGCCTTGGCGTCGGCGAGGATCTTGTTCGCCTCGTCCTTGCTCTTGCCGCGGGCGCCATAGCCGCCGAGCACGTTGACCGCCTGCGGCGTCAGCCCGACATGGCCGATGACCGGAATACCGCGATGGGAGAGGAAGGCGACGGTCTCGGCCATCGCCTCGCCGCCCTCGAGCTTGACCGCGGCGCAGCCGGTTTCCTTCATGATCCGCGCAGCCGAGGCGAACGCTTGGCTTGGGGAGCTCTCGTAGCTGCCGAACGGCATGTCGACCGCGACCAGGCTGTGCCAGCTGCCGCGGACCACGGCGGCGCCATGCGCGCACATCATCTCCAGCGTCACCGGCACCGTCGACGGTAGCCCGTAAATCACCTGGCCCAAGCTGTCGCCGACCAGCAGCACCTCGCAATGCGGGTCGAGCAATTGCGCCATCCGCATGGTGTAGGCAGTCAGCATGACGATCGGCTGGTCGGTCTTGCCGTCGACCTTGCGGGCGCGGATCGCCGGGACGGTCATGCGCTTACCGGGCACCGGCGACGGCGTCGCGCGGCTGGTCGCCGTGTCTAGCGTGAAAGTCGACATCCTTGCCTTCTAGCCCCCGTCAGCGGTCGCAGCCAGCCCCGCCAGCCCCACGGCTCGCCGACACGTCGGGAACCCAAGGAGGCACCAGCCGTCATCTCCCATTCGGCGCGGCGAGCCGCGCCCATCACGCCACAGGAGCCCAAGATGAAGATGAGGACATTCATCGCCGCGGCCGCGCTGACGATTGGCGCGACGACGGCGCCGGCCCAGCCGGCCGATCCCGCCCCCGCCGACGACCATGCCGC
>DAIPLM010000086.1:0-3210 GCA_036769205.1 Sphingomicrobium sp. | reverse complement strand
CCGGCCGACCCGGCCAACGACACCGACGCCACCGCCGCCATCCCGGCCATCTCCGCCACTGCGGCGCTGCCGGCGGCAACGGACGATGAAGCGACGGCCAAGGAGAAGGCCAAGGCACGGAAGGCCGAGCGCAAGCGGCAGTGCGAGGCCGTCAAGGTCGGCAAGCCGCGAGATTGCTAGGCGGCTAGCCCTCGATGCCCGCTAGCGCAGCCAACCCCAGCGCCGCGCCTGCCAGGCCAAATGCCAGACGGAGTAGCAGCCCAAGATCACCAGAAACGGCAGCAGCAGGTCGTCGGACGCGGTCAGATTGCTGAGCCGCGAGTCGAGCAGATAGGCGCTGTCCTGGACGGTGACGGCGACCAGCGACAGCAGCAGCAGCGGCCCCGCCGCCCGGCGGCGCAGCAGCAGCAGGACGGCGCCGGCCAGGCCGGACACCACCGCCACCGCGAAGGCGATCACTGCCCATTGCGGCATCGCCTCGATCACCGCCCGCTCGTCGACTGGCAGCGCCGCGCGGTCGGCGGTGGCGCGCAGCCAGAAGATGGCGGCGCCAAGCAATTCCCACAGGACCGCGGCGATGGCGGCGAGGTTGAACCAGGCGGGAACTGCGATTGTCCGGCCATTGTCGTCCATTGGTCCCTCCCCTGACGCCGCCGCGAACCTGCCCGCTTGAGTTGGCCGGCGCAACCTTCACAGCACTTCTGCCGACCGGCACCGCATTCATATCCCCGGCTAGGGGTCAGGCCGCGCGCCCCTTGCGGGCTTCGAGCAAGGCGGCAATGGCCTTGCCGAGGCTGGTGGCGTCATAGGGTTTGGCGGCGACCGCGAACCGGCGCGACGGCTCGCCGCGCAATTCCTCGCTGAAGCCGGTGGCCAGCAAGACCGGCAAGTCGGGACGCGCGGCTTCGAGCCTTTGCGCGAGCTGCAGGCCGCTCAAGCCCGGCATGACGACGTCGGTGAAGACCAGGTCGAAATCCTCGGCCAGGGCCTTCTCCAGCGCCTCGGCGCCGTCCTCGGCGGCGACCACCTCACAGTCGAGGTCGCGCAACAGCTGGACGGCGAAGTCGCGGACCTGTGCATTGTCCTCGGCCAGCAGCACCTTCAGTCCCTTGGGCAAGTCGCCAGGCCGCTGGTCCAAGGGCGCGACATGGAGCGCCTTGTCGCTGCGTGGCAGGATGATCTTGACCGCCGTGCCCTTGCCTTCGGCGGACTCGATTTCGGCGGTGCCGCCGGCCTGCGCCGCGAAACCATGGATTTGCGACAGGCCAAGGCCGGTCCCTTTGCCGATCTCCTTGGTGGTGAAAAAGGGCTCGAAAACGCGGTCGAGGACGTTCTTGGGAATGCCGCCGCCGGTATCGCGCACGATTATGCAAATGGCGTCTTTGCCATCGAATTCGCAGTCGCTGGTGGACAGGGTCAACGTGCCGCCGAGCGGCATTGCGTCGCGGGCGTTGACCACCGCGTTGAGAAGCGCGGTTTCGAGTTGGGCCGCATCGACCTCGACCAGCGCCGCTTTCGCCTGCAGGTCGAGCGAGACCTTGATCATCGAGCCCAGCATCCGTGCGATCATCTCGGCGAAGGCGTCGAGCCGGACCGCCAAATCGATCACCACCGGCTTGAGCGATTGCCGCCGCCCGAACGCCAGCAAATGGCTGGTCAGCGCCGTCGCCCGGTCGGTGGTGTCGACGATGGCCTGCAAATAGCGGAGCTTCTTCTCCTCGGGCAGCTGGCGATGTTTGAGCAGGAAATCGCTGGCGCCGGCGATCACCGTCATCAGATTGTTGAAGTCATGGGCGATGCCGCCGGTCAGTTCGCCCAGCGCCTGCAGCTTCTGGGCCTGCGCCAGCGCTTCGCGGGTGCGCTCCAGTTCGTCCTGGTCGCGCTTTTTGTCGGTGATGTCGCGAGTGACTTTGGCGAAGCCAATATGCTCGCCCTTGTCGTCATAAATGGGATCGATCAGGACGCTTGCCCAGAACAGGGTGCCGTCCTTGCGGACCCGCCAGGCCTCGCGCTCATACTTGCCCTTCTCCAGCGCCGCTTTGAGCGCCCGCTCCGGCTCGCCGGCGGTGCGTTCCTCGTCGGTATAGAAGCGCGAGAAATGCTGGCCGACAATCTCCCCCGCGCTGTAGCCCTTGATCGCCTGGGCACCCGCGTTCCAGTTGGTGATGCGCCCGGTCCTGTCGAGCATGTAGATCGCATAGTCGCGCACGCCCTGGACCAGCATCCTGAATCGTTGCTCGCTTTCGAACAATGCCTGTTGCTGGTCGCGCTTGTCGGTGACGTCGCGGGTGATCTTGGCGTAGCCGAGCAGCTTGCCATCTTCGCCGCGGATGGTGTCGAGCACGGCATTCGCCCAGAACCGCGAGCCATCCTTGCGGACCCGCCAGCCTTCGGCCTCGAACCGGCCCTCGCGGGCGGCGATGCGCAGCGCCCGGCCCGGTGCGTCGCTGGCGACGTCCTCCGGCGTGAAGAAGCGGGAGTAATGCTGACCGATGATTTCGTCGGCCTTGTAACCCTTGAATCGCTCGGCGCCCGGGTTCCATGTCGCCACCCGGCCGTCGCTGTCGAGCATGTAAATGGCATAGTCGGTGACAGCCCCGATAAGGAGACTGAAACGCTGCTCCTCCGACAGTGCCAAGATTTCGGACAATCGCTACCTCGCTTGGGTCATACACCATCGGGCGCGTTCCACGCCAAACTTGCCCCCCGTTTATGAGAAAGCCTCCAACAATCAAGTGCATAAGCGGACCGAAAGAGTTAAGCCGCGCGCTTCGGCAAGCACGGAGGAACCCCATGAGCATCGACCAGATTCGCGAAGGCATGGAGATCATCGGCGCCGACGGCGTCCATGTCGGCACCGTCGACCGCGTCGAGGGCGAGCGTATCAAGCTGACCCGCGATGACAGCGGCCTTGGCGGCCATAAGGGCCATCATCATTTCCTGTCGCAGGGCCTGGTCGCCGGCGTCGAGGGCGATAAGGTGCGGCTGTCGGCCAACGCCGATGTCGCCGAGCTGTTCGAAGAAGAGCGGGACGGCTGAGGGCCCGAAGCCCTAGATCACCATCAGCAGCAAGGCCCCGCCCTCGGGCGCGTCGCCCGCGCTGATCGATCCGCCATGGGCCAGCGCCACCTGCCGGGCGAAGCTTAACCCCACCCCGCTGCCGCCCTTGTGGGTGGTATAGAAGGGCAGGAAGATGTCGTCGCGGCGGTC
>DAIPLM010000244.1:0-2045 GCA_036769205.1 Sphingomicrobium sp. | reverse complement strand
GCATCTGGCGCATGACGAAGAAGCTGATGCCGAGGATCAGCAGGAACGGCAGCGACTGGTAGAGCAGGATCAGCCAGAAGCTCGACTGCTCCTCGGCCTTGACCTGAACGGCGACGCCCTTGGCGATCAGCCGGTCGGAGACGTTGGCGTCGCTCGGCGCGGTGGTGCGGAATGCCTTGCCGTCGTCGAGCTTGCCGGTGATGGTCGCGTTGCCCGACGGCGACGCGGCCATGACCACGGTCTGGACATTGCCCTCGTCGACCTGGTTGACGAATTCGGAATAGGCCATCGCCTCGGCCGGGGCGGCGCGGCCGCCGCCGATCGACTGGACGAACAGCACCAGGCCCAGCAGCACTGCCATCCAGATGAACAGCGACTTGGTCCAGGGATTGCTCGGCTTCTTCTCTTGATCGTCCATGCGGCACCTTTTCGAGTGGCGCCTAAAATAAGCTTTTCAGCCTTAATAACAATGGAACGCGATCAGTTACCCCGTCGCGGCGGTGCGGGCGACAAGGTCCAGGGCGGGCCGGGGTCGAGCTTGAGGCCGGACAGCGTTGCCGCCTTGCCGCCGCGCAGCGCCTTGCGGGCCCGGTCGAGCTCGGGGCCGCGCGGACGGGGTGCACCGAGGCGGTCGAAGGCAGCGAGCAGCAAGCGGCGCTGCATTTCACGCGGCAGGCCGTCGGCCTCGATCGTGATCGCGCCGCCGGCTTCGCCCAGCCGCGAGGCGACCAGGGGCGCCGCCGCCCATTCCAGCGCCTCGTCGGCGTCGGCCAGCCAGCGGGCGGAAGCCGCCAGCCGCTCGGGATCGGCCCATTCGGCTTCGGCCAGCATCCCCCGGAAGCGGCTGCGGTCGTGGCGCGGGTCGCGGTTGGCGGGATCGTCGATGGGGGTGATGCCAGCGGCGGCGACGATCCCGGCAAGCTCGGCCCGCCGCCATTCGAGCAATGGCCGGATCAGCGCCACGCCTGGCTCCAGCGGCCGCGAGTGGCGGACCCCGACCAGCCCGCCAAGGCCGGCGCCGCGTGCCAGCCGCATCAGCAATGTTTCGGCCTGGTCGTCGGCATGGTGGCCGGTGGCGACTGCCTGCAAAGTTCGGCCGATCGCCCATTCGCCGAGCGCCTCGTAGCGGGCAGCGCGCGCCTGCGCCTGCAGGCTGGCGCCGCGCCCGACGGTGACCGGCAGGATCTTGTGGAGGACGCCGAGGCGCTCACAGACACTGGCGACGAACTGGCCTTCCTCGCGGCTGCCCGGGCGCAACTGGTGGTCGACGGTCGCGGCTTCGATTTGGCCGGGACGGGCGGCGGCGGCGAGCAGCAGCAACGCAAGGCTGTCCGGCCCGCCGGAAACCGCGATGCCGATCCTGGCGTCCGCCTTGGCGAGCGGCGCCAGATCGGCTTCGAAGCGGGCAATCTGTTCAGGGGCGGGAGTAAGAGAGTTGGTCAATGCCTCCTCGTCATTGCGAGCGCAGCGAAGCAATCCAGCCTAGCGCAACTGGATTGCTTCGTCGCTACGCTCCTCGCAATGACGTAATCAATTACACTTTGCCGCGGCCCGCGCCGCCGGCAATTGCTGCTGCAACTGGCCGCGCATGGTCGGGCCATAGACGTCCTGCAATTCGCCATAGGCCTTGCACGCCTGGGCAGACTGGCCGAGCTTCATCAGCGCCTGACCGAGGTAGAACAAACTGTCGGGCGCTCGCTCGCCCCTGGGGTCGGAGCGGTAATTGGCGAGCAAAGCCTCGGCGGCGGCGCGGGCCTGGCCCTTGTCTAGCAAAGCGCGGCCGGCGAGATTGTTGGCCCAGCTCACCCGGCGATGGCCGGGGAAGGATGAGGCCATGGCCCGCAAGGCGGTGATCGCTTCGTCGTAGCGGCCCGAGTTCCACAATTGATAGCCGCGGTCATAGGCTTCCTCGCCCGCCGCCGCGAAATTGGGGTCGCCGGGCTTGGCGGTGACGACGGCCGGCGGGGGATCGTCGCGACGGGTTTCGACCTTCGGCTTCGACACCAAAGGCGCGGTGTCGAGCGTGTCGGCCTGGCTGTCATCGG
>DAIPLM010000243.1:0-2049 GCA_036769205.1 Sphingomicrobium sp. | reverse complement strand
GCTGGCCGCATTCGGTGCCGATGCGGTTGGCGGCGACGACCGGGACGACGTTCGACACCGCATGGCCGATCATCGCCCGCCGCCATAGCCGCGAGGTGTCGAGGTCGGGGTCGTGCGGCTCGGTGCCGATGGCGGTCGGGTAGAAGAGAATGTCGGCGCCCATCAGCATCATCGCGCGGGCGGTTTCCGGATACCATTGGTCCCAGCAGACGCCGACGCCAAGCGTCGCGCGGTGCGGGCCGTTCCAGACCTTGAAGCCGGTGTTGCCGGGGCGGAAATAGAACTTTTCCTCATAGCCCGGGCCGTCAGGGATGTGGCTCTTGCGATAGACGCCAGCGACCTTGCCGTCGGGGCCGACCATGGCGAGGCTGTTGTAAAAATGCGGGCCGTCGGCCTCAAAGAAGCTGGTCGGGATCCAGATCTTCAGCTCTTTCGCCAGCTCCTGCATCGCCAGCACCGAGGGGTGCTCAGCGGTCGGGCGGGCGTTGGCGAACAACGCCTCGTCCTCGGTCCGGCAGAAATAGGGGCCTTCGAACAGTTCCGGCGGGAGGACGACCTCGGCGCCCTTGCCCGCCGCCTCGCGCACCAGCTCCGCGACCGCCTGGATGTTGGCGGCCGTGTCCTCGGTGAAGGCCAGCTGGAGGGCGGCGACGGTGAGCTTGGTCATGGCGCGGGCCTTAAAGCGGCAGTTGCTGGCTGATGCAATGGAAGCTGCCGCCGCCGGTGAGGACATGGTCGGCGCTGAGGCCGACGGCCTTGCGGTCCGGAAACAGTGCCTGGACGGCGGCGACGGCGGCTTCGTCGTTGGCAGCGCCGTAGAGCGGCACGACGGCGGCCGCATTGCCGATGTAGAAGTTCATGTAGCTGGCCGGGATGATTTCGCCATCGCGGATCACCTTGCCGGGTGACGGCAAAGTGACGATGTCGAGGCCGGCATCGGCCAGCCGCCGCGCCGCGTCCGCGTAAACGGCGGCGTTGGGGTCGCCGGCGGCGGGTGTCGGGATGGCCACGCGCCCCGGGGCGACGAAGCGCGCGAGATTGTCGATGTGGCCGTCGGTATGGTCGTTCAATAGCCCCTCGTCGAGCCAGATGACGCGCGCGAAGCCGAGGTCGCGGCGCAGGGCCGCTTCGACCGCCGCGCGGTCCATGCCGGGGTTGCGGTTGGGGTTGAGCAGGCATTGCTCGGTGGTGAGGACGGTCCCCGAGCCGTCGTCGTCGAGGGCGCCGCCTTCGAGGATCCAGTCGGAACGCGCGCAAGGCAGGCCCGCCACTTTCGCCAGCCGGGCACCGATGGTGTCGTCGCCCGGCAGGTCATATTTGCCGCCCCAGCCGTTGAAGGCGAAGTCGGCCGCGCGCCGGTCCGCGCCCGATCCGAGGACGATGGCGGCGGTATCGCGCAGCCAGATGTCGCCGAAGGGCTCGACAATGGCCCTGGCGAACGGGGCCAGCCGCCGCGCCTCGGCGGCGGCGGCCTCATCGGCGGCGACCAGCCAGACCTGCTCGCCTTGCCCCTCGGCGGCAACGGCTGCGGCGAAGGCGGCGACCTCCTCCCGCGCGGCTTCGAGGTCGTCCTGCCATAGCTCGGCGTGGCTGGGAAAGCCGATCCACACCGCCTCGTGCGGTGCCCATTCGGGGAGGGGGGGTCGGGTCAAACCTGGCTCCAGACAAAAAGGGCGGCCGACAAAGGCCGCCCCATCTGCGTTCGGCTGGCCTTTGGGCTTAGCGCGAATAGAACTCGACGACGAGGTTCGGTTCCATGCGGACCGGATAGGGGACTTCGTCGAGGGTGGGCACGCGGTTGAAGGTCACCTTGGCGGTGCCGTCGGGGACGACATATTCGGGCACGTCGCGCTCGGCGAGGCCTTGCGCCTCGATGACCAAAGCCATGTCCTGCGCCTTGGTGCCGAGCTCGATGACGTCGCCGACGTCGACCCGGCGCGAGGCGATGTTGCACTTGGTGCCGTTGACCCGGATGTGGCCGTGGCTGACCAGCTGGCGGGCGGCCCAGATCGTCGGCGCGAACTTGGCGCGATAGACGATCATGTCGAG
>DAIPLM010000085.1:0-7298 GCA_036769205.1 Sphingomicrobium sp. | reverse complement strand
AGTAGATGTCGCGCTCGGGCTCGAACACGTCGGCGCGGCCGCCGCCGAAGCCGAAGGTCGGCCCGCCCATGCTCTCGATCGCGACGTTGCCGGCGAGGATGAACAAGTCGGCCCACGAGATGTTCTGGCCGTACTTCTGCTTGATCGGCCACAGCAGGCGGCGCGCCTTGTCGAGGTTGCCGTTGTCGGGCCAGCTATCGAGCGGGGCGAAGCGCTGCTGCCCGCTATTGGCGCCGCCGCGGCCGTCGGCGGTGCGGTAGGTGCCCGCCGCGTGCCAGGCCATGCGGATGAAGAAGGGGCCGTAATGGCCGTAATCGGCCGGCCACCACGGCTGGCTGTCGGTCATCAGGGCGGTGAGGTCCCGCTTCAGCCCGTCATAATCCAGCGCCTTGAACGCTTCGGCGTAGTTGAAGTCCTTGCCCATCGGATCGGGCGAGATACCGCCCTGGTGAAGGACGTCGACCGGGAGCGATTCCGGCCACCAGTCGCGGTTCTGGCGGCCGAGCAGCGAGCGGACCGTGCTCGGTCGGGCCGGACATCCCATCGAATCGCCGGTTTTCGCGTCCATTTCGGTGCCCTCCTTATGTGTCAGCCGGCCTGCCTAGGCGCGCGGCGGGAGCTGCGGAAACGATTAAACTTGGTCAATGCGAGCGGTAAATTCGATTAGTCCATGTGCCTCAGGCCGATGCGCAAATAATCGTAGCCGGTGACCAGGGTCAGCGCCGCCGCCGCCCACAGGCTGGCGAGGCCGACCTGGTGCATCCACGCCTCGGCGGGGAAGGCGCCGGCGAGGATCAGCGCGACGAGGCTGACCAGTTGCAGCGTCGTCTTCCACTTGGCCAGCCGGCTGACCGGCATCGACACGTGCAGCGGCGCCAGGAACTCGCGCAGGCCCGAGACGATGATCTCGCGCAGCAGGATGATCATCGCCGGGACGATGTGGAAGCTGTGGATGACCGGGTCGCCGCTGTGGTTGCGGGTCGAGACCAGCATGACGATGACCGCGGCGACCATGATCTTGTCGGCGATCGGGTCGAGGAACTGGCCGAGCCGCGAGATGCGGCCCTGGGCGCGCGCCAGATAGCCGTCGAAATAATCGGTGATCCCGACCAGGCAGTAGAGGACGAAGGTGATGGCATAATCGATCGGCGTCGGCCGCCACAGCAGGAAGACCAGGATCGGAACCGCCAGGATGCGCGAGAGCGTCAGCAGGTTGGGCAGCGTCAACATGGCGCTTGGTTATAGGGTTTGGCGGCCCGGGCAAAGCTGGCTATGCCGGCGGCCTTGACCGCTAGAGTGCCGCGCCCTTGATGCAGAACGTCATCCACCTGCTTCGCGCGCGGCGGTTCGCGCCTCTGTTCGCGACCCAGTTCCTCGGCGCCTTCAACGACAGCCTGTTCAAGCAGGGCGTCGTCCTGTTCGTCACCTACCAGCTCTATTCCGACGCCGCCCGCGAGGCGCAGTTCAGCGCCATCGCCCAGGGGCTGTTCATCCTGCCCTTTTTCCTGTTCTCGGCGCTCGCCGGCCAACTTGCCGACGACCATGACAAGGCGCGCGTCATCCGCATCGTCAAGACCGCCGAAATCTTCATCATGATCGTCGGCGGGGCGGGGCTGCTGCTGGAGAACATCCCGCTGATGCTGGCGGCGGTGCTGGCGATGGGCATTCACTCGACCTTCTTCGGGCCGATCAAATACGCCATCCTGCCGCAGCATCTGGGCAAGGACGAGGTGCTGGGCGGCACCGGCCTGGTCGAGGCCGGCACTTATATCGCCATCCTGCTCGGCACCATCGCCGCCGGGGTGCTGGCCGACGACCCCGGCTTCGCGGTCGCCGCCACGCTCGCCATCGCCGTCCTCGGACTGATGGCCGGTCGCCAGGTGCCGCCGGCGCCGCCCGCCGCCGAGCGGGTCAAGCCCGACTGGCACATCGTCCGCGCCTCGATCCGGCTGGTCAGCGAGACCATGCACATCAAGCGGTTGTTCCTGGCGATCCTGGCGATCAGTTTCTTCTGGACGATCGGCGCCGTGCTGATCATCATTTTCCCGCCGCTGGTGAAGAACATCCTCGGCGCCGACGAGCAGGTAGCAAGCCTGTTCATCGCCATCTTCTCGATCGGCATCGCCATTGGCTCGGTACTAATCAACCGCTTGCTGAAGAGCCAGGTCTCGGCCCGTTTCGCGCCGGTATCGGTGATCCTGATGGGCATGTTCGTGCTGCTGCTTTACGTGGTGGCGCTCAACTGGGGCGACCACGGCACGGAGCTGACGACGCTCGGCAATTTCATCTTCCACCCCAGCTCGGGCTTCATGATCGCCGCCTTGCTCGGGGTCGCCATCTTCGGCGGCATGTTCGTCGTCCCCCTCTATGCCTTCCTGACGACCACGGTCGACAAGTCGCAGACGGCGCGGACGGTGGCGGCCAACAATATTGTCAATTCCGGGGCGATGGTGATCGGCGCCCTGGTCGCCTTCGTGCTCAGCAGCGTCGGCGTCGGCCCGGTCGGCCAGCTGCTGCTGGTCGCGGCGATGTGCGTGGTCGCCGCGTGGCTCGGCTGGAAGCTACATCTCGCCTGCGACTAGGCAAGGAACATCAGGACGAACGCGAAGCCGGCGACATAGGTTGTCGCGAACAGCTTCAGATCATCGCTGAGCGCGGGCGCGGGCGCCGGCGCGGCCACCGCGGCGCCGACGAAAGGCTGGCGGCGGCCGAAACCGCGCGGGTCGAAGGCTGAGCGCCGGGTCGTCATGGAAAGAGTTAATGCCGTGTTTACCATGCGGCTTCAACGGCGAAGATTGGGCTAACGTTCCTGGCGTTTCAGGATGGGACAGGAGGGTCCGCGGTCCGGGAGCTTCAGTCATGGCTGCACGGGGGCCATAGCGAGAGTGGTCTCGGCAGAGGGTCGCCGACGCGTCAGGAAAGGCGCGCGCAAATAATGATTATGAACGGGGACCGTGATTTCTGTTCAGACGGAATGCACCCGAAAGTGCCCACAGCGGGTTTACTACCAGACAGCGACGAATGTTGCCGTAACCAAAGGTAATGATCATGACCATCGTTTCGAAATTCCTCGTCGGCATTGCCGGCGCGGGCGTTGCCGCCATCGCCATGCCGGCCAGCGCGCAATATTATCCGGCGCCCCCAGCGCCCTATAACCAGGGTTATGGCAACCAGGGCGTCATCGGCCAGGTAATCAGCCAGGTCCTCGGCGGCGGCCGTTACGGCGCCTACGGCCAGGGCAATGACCGCATGGCGGTCGACCAGTGCGCCCGCGCCGTTGAAGCGCGAGTCAGTAACGACAACCGCAGGGGCACATATGGCCGCTGGAACAACAATTATGCCAATCAGCAGTACAACCCCAATTACCGCAATTACGGCGCTGCGCAGGTCGTCAGCATCACCGGCGTCCAGCGCCTGCGCAACGGGCTGAGGGTTAGCGGCCTGATCGACACCCGTATGCGCCACAACCCGGGCCAGTACGGCCAGTACAACCAGCAGGGCCAGTACAACCAGTATGGCCAGTACAACCAGTATGGCCAGCCTTACCCGAACCAGGGCTATGGCCAGCCGGGCTATGGCAACCAGGGCTATGACGCCCGCAATGCCGAGCTTCGCTTCAACTGCCGCATCGACAATCGCGGCCGCGTCGCCGACGTCGACATCAGCCGCAACCGCCGCGGGTAATTAGTCGAACTGAGAAAGCGGAAATGGGTGCGCGCGGCTCGAAAGGGCCGCGCGCATTTGTTTGGCATGCGTTGTCCGCAACCAATGACGCGTCAGGCCGTTGACCCGCATCACCAGTCACTTATTGGGCTTTGGTGCTGGAGAGACATAGCATGCTCCCCGCTCGTGGAGCGTGACGATGCATGCACTGATCATTGAAGACGAATCCCTGATTGCCATGGCGATAGAGGACGCGCTGCGGAGTTGCGGCTTCACCTCGTTCGATATCGCCGCAAGTGCCGAAGAGGCAGTCGCGGCCGCCGCACAGAAATGTCCTGACCTCATTACAGCCGACGTCGAACTAAGGCCGGGCTGCGGAATCACGGCGGTTCAGTCGATTTGTTCCAATCAGCTGATACCCGTCCTGTTCATCACCGGGAGCCCCGATGAGGTCAGAATAAGGATGCCGGGGCAGGCATTGGTTGAGAAGCCATTCGAAGCGGATCATATTATGCAGGCGATCAAAGTCACCATGGACCACGGGGATGGTTGAACCAATGCCGCTCCCGAACGAGACCGTGACCAGCCTCGCCATGGCCCTCGTCAAGTCGTCGAAGGCTCCCCTCCTCTTGCTGGATGAAGGCGTCGCCGTCATTGGCGCGAGCGAGTCATTTTGCAACACCTTCAATCTCGATCCCCAGACCATCACCAACCGCGAGCTGAAGGACCTCGGCGCTGGCGAATGGGACGTTCCGCAACTCAACTCACTGCTCTTGGCGACGATCGCGGGGGCGGCGGAGATCGACGCCTATGAGATGGACCTGGTTCGCGAAGGCAAGGACACTTGCCGCCTAATTTTGAGCGCTCACAAGCTCGACTATTTCGACACGGAGAAGGTACGCGTCGTGCTTGCCGCGACGGACATCACGCCAACGCGCCTGGCCGAAAAGCAAAAGGACGACTTGGTTCGAGAGAAGCAGGTCTTGCTGCAGGAACTCCAGCACCGCGTCGCCAACAGCCTGCAGATCATTGCAAGCGTGTTGATGCAAAGCGCGCGGCGGGTTCAGTCGGAAGAAACGCGCCTGCATCTTCACGACGCGCACAGCCGGGTCATGTCGATCGCGATGCTGCAAAAGCAACTGGCGGTCACACAGCTCAAGTCCGTTGAACTACGGACCTATTTCACGGACCTGTGCCGAAGCATTTCCGCATCGATGATCGACGATCCAAAACGGCTCAGTCTCACGGCGATTGTGGACGATACGACCACGAACTCCGACGTGTCCGTCAGCATGGGCCTGATCGTCACGGAGTTGGTCATCAACGCAATCAAGCACGGGTTCACGGATCAGGCCATTGGCGGCAAGATTATTATTTCTTTTGCCGCAACGGATGGCCCGTGGCTGCTGTCCGTATCCGATAATGGAGCGGGGATGCCGGTCGGCAAGAATCGCGGCAAGCCGGGCTTCGGCACCGGGATCGTCGAGGTCTTGGCCAAGCAGCTCGACGCAAGCGTGACCACGATTGACGCCAATCCCGGCACGCGAGTGGAAGTTCGGCACGGTCAGAGCTGAGAAGATCACCCCCAGCCTCGGAATCCACTGATTTGGGTAGGAAGCGGACGCCGCAGGTTTGGAAGCGGACAGAGCTGCCCAGACGCTTCAAGTCGAGCAACAGGAGTTTGATACATGATCCCGCTTTCCACTCTTCGGAATTGCCGAATCGTTGATGCCAATTTTGGCGAGCTCTTCCTGTCCGATGACGGTGAAAAATTCTTCGTCGGAAGGGCCGGAAACGGTGAAGTAGTTGCGGTTCTCATCGAAGGAAATTTTGGCCAACAGCGCCCGTTTCATTTCTCCCCCGTTGCAAATTGGACGAGGCACGGTGTCGTGATTCCGAAGCCCAACATTACCGTCGATCCAGCGTCCCTTGCGAAACCGGATTCGGTCCCGCCGGGCTCAATTTCGCTCAGCCAAGGGACGGTCCATATGTCGTGCTTTTCCGGCCAGGCCTATGAGCCAGTGGCGGTTAGCGGCGACGGACGGCCTACGGATGACGCAATCGCCTTCCTCAAGTGGTCGATCACCACGGAGGGTATTGACGGACAGCCGGTGGAGTTATTTGGTTTTGCAGCGGAATAGCCGGAGCAAAGGTTTTCGGCGCGTACCGGCGATCAGTTAGCTCCGGAAGGAGTGGAACGCCTACTTTCGGCTTCAATCTCCTTACATTCACGCGCGCCCGTCCCCACATAAGCTCGCTACCAGTCGACAACGACGGTCCAGGCGTTCAGCCGCTCCTGCCTCCTTCCTTGACGCCTTTTAGCCGCTCGGTCGGCCAATCGCGGCTGTCCGCAAAGCCAGGGGCACCGCCATGAAACCCATGAAACCACCCGTTCAATTGTTCGGCACCGTCCAGTCGTTCGACAAGGCCAAGGGCTTCGGCTCGATCCAGCCGGAAGCCGGCGGCGAGGCGCTGCGGTTTGAGAACAGCGCCATCAAATGGGCGCGCACCGACCACCCTCGGGTCGACATGCGGCTGACCTACGAGCTCGGCACCAACCTTGAGGGCAAGCCGTGCGCGGTCAATTTGAACTCGGTCACGGCCACGTTCCTTTGAGCAACAGGATCCAGCGGCTGCTGTGCGAGCCGGCGGTCGACCTGATCCTCGACATGGGGCTGGGCAGCCGCGAGCAGGGCTTCGTGGCCCATCCACCGAAGCGGCAGCGGTTCATCCTGAGCGAGCAGGTTGCCGCAGCCGGGTCGGTCGAGCCTTGCCTCGAAAAGCCCTCTCCCCTATAGGCCGCGCCGTCTGGCGGGCGGTGTGTTTCCCCTTCCGGATGCCCGTCACTTCGGCGAGCGCGTAGGCAGGGGCATCATGCTTCGGGCCGGTCGCGTCGTTCTTCGCGCGGGCATCCGCGAGGCATCACCGACCAAGGACGCCGCCCCGGCATGGGGTCGTGGCGGCAGTGTATTGGGTTTCCAGGTCCGCTTCACGGTAGCCCGGCGATTGTCGCCGGCGGCGGCATGAAAGTCCGAAGTTCGAAAGCATTTATTCCATGGCAACCACGGCATTTCCGAGCCGCGATGATTTCGCGGCCATGCTCAACGAATCGTTGGGCGGCGAGAACGAGACCTTCGAGGGCAAGGTCGTCAAGGGCACCGTCACCGGCATCGAGAACGACCTGGCCGTCATCGACGTCGGCCTGAAGAGCGAGGGCCGCGTGCCCTTGCGCGAGTTCGCCATGCCCGGCCAGAAGTCGGACCTGAAGATCGGCGACACCGTCGAGGTCTATGTCGACCGCGTCGAGAACGCGCAGGGCGAGGCGATGCTGTCGCGCGACCGCGCCCGCCGCGAGGCGGCCTGGGACAAGCTCGAGAAGGAGCATGACAAGGGCGAGCGCGTCGAGGGCGTGATCTTCGGCCGGGTCAAGGGCGGCTTCACCGTTGACCTTGGCGGCGCCGTCGCCTTCCTGCCCGGCAGCCAGGTCGACATCCGCCCGGTGCGCGATGTCGGCCCGCTGATGGATCTGCCGCAGCCTTTCCAGATCCTGAAGATGGACCGCCGCCGCGGCAATATCGTTGTCTCGCGCCGCGCCATCCTCGAGGAAACCCGCGCCGAGCAGCGCTCGGGCCTCA
>DAIPLM010000084.1:0-7352 GCA_036769205.1 Sphingomicrobium sp. | reverse complement strand
CGTCACCAGGAAGATCGGCGGCGCCGTCGTCCGCAACCGCATGAAGCGCCGCCTCCGCGCCCTCGCCCGCGAGCTGCTGCCTGCCGGCGGCGTGCCCGGCGCCGACCACGTCCTGATCGGCCGCGACGGCGGCGTCGAGCGCGATTTCGCCTTGCTGCGCCAGGAATTGGCAAAAGCACTGGACAAGGCGCGCCGGTGATTGCCCGCCTCCTCATCCTCATCGCCCGCGGCTGGCAGCTTGGCCCATCGAAGGTGCTGCCGCCTTCGTGCCGTTACCAGCCGAGCTGTTCGGCCTATGCGATCACCGCTTTGTCGCGCTATGGCGCCGCGCGGGGCGGCTGGCTCGCCCTCAAACGCATCTTCCGCTGCCATCCCTGGGGGGGCCAGGGCCATGACCCGGTTCCCTGATATGAGGATCGAGACTTGAACGACAATCGCAACATGATCCTCGCGATCGTGCTCAGCGCCTTCGTGCTGCTGGGCTGGAGCCTGCTCGCCGAGCGCTGGTTCCCGACCGCCGCGCCGCAAACGCAGCGGGTCGAGAACGGCAAGGTCAAGCCGCTGCCGCAGCCGGCCAGCTCGCCGGCCGCGCCGCACGCGCTGCGGGCGCGGCCGGTGGTCATCGCCGCGACTCCGCGAGTCCGCTTCCAGACCGATTCGCTGAGCGGCTCGATCAATCTGAAGGGCGCCCGCATCGACGATGTCGTCATGCTCAAGCACCGGCTGACGGTCGACCCGAAGTCGCCGCCGGTGCCCCTGCTGTCGCCGCAAGGCGCGCGCGCCGCCTCGTTCGTCGGCTTCGGCTGGAACGGCGACGGCGTTGCGGTGCCCGGCCCGGACACGGTCTGGCAGGCCAGCAGCCAGCGGCTCGCGCCCGGCCAGCCGGTGCTGTTGTCGTGGACCAACCCGGCGGGCCTGCGCTTCGAAATCCAGGTCGCAATCGACGACCTCTACATGTTCACCGTCACCCAGCGCGTCACCAACACAGGCGCGGCTCCGGTCAGCCTGCGGCCCTATGCCTTTGCCAGCCGCGCCGGGCGTTCTGCGGATGTTTCCAGCCCGACCGTCCACGTCGGCCCGATGCGGGTCCATGACGGCGAGGCCGACTATGGCGTCAATTGGAGCGATGTCCGCGAGGCCGGCGCCGGCGGCGTCAATTTCGAGCCCACCCAGGGCTGGATCGGCTTCACCGACAAATATTGGCTGACCGCGCTCATCCCGGCGACACGCGCGAGCGGGTCGTTCCGCCATTCCGAGGCCGGTCCTTACCAGGCCGACGTCGCCGCCGCGCCACGCATCCTGGCGCCGGGCCAGAGCGAGCAATTCCAGGTCCAGGTGTTCGCCGGGGCCAAGGAAAAAGCGGCGCTCGACCGCTACGAGACCGCCGGCATCGACAAATTGTCGAAGTCGATCGACTGGGGCTGGTTCGAATGGTTCATGCGGCCGATTTTCGACCTGTTGAACTGGCTGTTCAAGGTCACCGGCAATTTCGGCATCGCCATTATCTGCCTGACCTTCATCGTTCGGGCTTTGATGTTCCCGATCGCCGACAAGCAGTTCAAGTCGATGGCCGGCATGCGGCGGATGCAGCCGAAGCTGAAGGTGATCCAGGAGCGCCACAAGGACGACAAGCCGAAGCTGCAGCAGGAGATGCTGAAGCTCTACCAGCAGGAGAAGATCAATCCAGCGGCGGGCTGCCTGCCGATCCTGCTGCAAATCCCGATCTTCTACGCGCTCTACAAGGTGCTGATGGTGGCGGTGGAAATGCGCCACCAGCCGTTCGCATTGTGGATCAAGGATTTGTCGGCGCCCGACCCCCTCACCCCGGTCAATTTGTTCGGCCTGCTGCCCTTCCACCCGCCAGGCTTCCTCGCCATTGGCGTGCTGCCGATCCTGCTCGGCGTCACCATGTGGATGCAGTTCAAGCTGAACCCGCAGCAGATGGACCCGGTCCAGCAGCAGATTTTCAGCTTCATGCCCTGGGTGCTGATGTTCGTCATGGCGCCGTTCGCGGCCGGGCTGCAGCTCTATTGGGTGGTGTCGAACATCCTCACCATCGCCCAGCAGAAATGGCTCTACGCGCGCTACGACCAGGAGCATCAACCGCCGGCGGTCGTGCAATAGTGGGCGAAGACGAGGACCTGGCCGAGCGCGCCCGCAAATTGTTCGCCGGGCCGATCGATTTCCTGAAGTCGGCGCCGGGCCTCGAGTTCCTGCCTGCCCCGACCGTTCCGGAAGTGGCCTTCGCCGGCCGTTCCAACGTCGGCAAGTCGTCGCTGTTGAACGCGCTGACCGGGCGCAAGGCGCTGGCGCGGACCTCGAACACGCCGGGGCGGACCCAAGAGCTCAATTATTTCGACGTCGGCAAGCCGCTGGTGCTGCGGCTGGTCGACATGCCCGGCTATGGCTTCGCCGAGGCGCCCAAGGACATGATCCGGCGCTGGCGCTATTTGATCAACGACTTCCTGCGCGGCCGCCAGGTGCTGAAGCGGGCGCTGGTGCTGGTCGATGCCCGTCATGGCCTCAAGCCCGTCGACCGCGAGGTGATGGACATGCTCGACGCCGCCGCCGTCAGTTATCACCTGGTGCTGACCAAGGCCGACAAGGTGAAGCCGACCGTGCTCGCCGAGACGCTGGCCGCGACCAGCGCCGAAGCCGCCCGCCATCCCGCCTCGCACCCGCACATCTTCACCACCTCGAGCGAAACCGGTGTCGGCCTCGCCGAGTTAAGGTCAGCGGTCCTGGAGGCGGCCCTCACATGAAATTGATCATCGGCAACCGCGCTTATTCCAGCTGGTCGATGCGCGGCTGGCTGGCGCTCAAGCAGTCGGGCCTCGAATTCGAGGAGCTGGTCGTGCCGATGTTCGACGAAAATTGGGAGAAGCGCCGCGAAGGCGACGAGTTCGCGCCGTCATTGGGCAAGGTGCCGATCCTGTGGGACGGCGACTGCGTCGTCTGGGACAGTTTGGCGATCGTCGACTTCCTCGCCGACCGCGTCGGCCGCGACCATTTCTGGCCGGCCGACGAAAGCGCCCGCGGCATGGCCCGGTCGATGGCCGCCGAAATGCATTCGAGCTTCACTAACGTCCGCCGCGATCTGCCGATGAACGTTCGCCGGATCATCGACAGCGGCCCGCTGTCGCGCGACCTGGTCGAGGAGATCGACCGCATCATGGTGCTGTGGGCGCAGGCGCGCGCCCGCTTCGGCGGCACCGGCGAATATCTGTTCGGCGACTGGTGCGCGGCCGACATCATGTTCGCGCCGGTGGTCACCCGCTTCGTCACCTACAAGGTGCCGGTCCCGCCGTTCGCCGCCGCCTACATGGAAGCGGTGCTCGGCCAGGAGCATGTCGTCGAGTGGATCGAGCTCGCCCAGGAAGAGCCCTGGGTGATCGAGCAATATGAGCCGGACAAGGAGCCGGCCGAGGGGGCTTAGCGGAATGAAGAAATTGAATGAAGTGCGCGGGTCGGGGCTCGCGATCGGGATCGCGCTCGGGGTCGCGATCGGCATGGCGCTGCACAATCTCGCCTTCGGCATCGCGATCGGCGTCGCCATCGGCATCGCCATCGAGGTCGCGGCCGGCAAGGGGCGCGAGCGCGACTAGTAAGGCGTCCCGTCGCGGTGACGGAACACACCGTCCTCAGTCCAGATCATGTCGATATCGGAATAGCCGCCGGCCCCGTCCGACCCGGCGCTGATGGCGACGAAGGTGCACGGCTCGTCCGAGCGGTTGATGAGGTGATGGCCGTTGGTGCTGCCTTTCGGCCAGCCGGCGACGTCGCCGGGCCCAAGCTCCTGCTCGCCATCGTCCTCGGCCAGCACCGCCCGGCCCGATAGCATGATCACCAGTTCGTCCTCGTCGTCGTGCCAATGGCGCTGGCTCGACCAGGCGCCGGGGTCGAGGGTGACGTAACTGGCCCCCATTTCGGTGAGGCCGGCCGCCGGGGCGATCCGTTTCCACCAGCGGCCCTGGACCGGCTTGTGGAACGGGTCGGGATAGCCTGTTGCGTTCGACGGAGTGATTGCATCGAGGTCCACCTTGGGCATCGCCGGTTCCTTTGCTAGGCCGTGGTCATGTCGATCGACCCCATCGCGCTTGCGCAAGCCTTGATCAACTGCCCAAGCGTGACGCCCGCCAGCGGCGCGGTGTTCGACCTGATCGAGGAAGCGCTGCGACCGTTGGGTTTCGAGGTCCATCGCTGGGTGCTGGGCGAGGCGCCCGACGGCCCGACCGAGAACATGGTGGCGATGCGCGGGTCCGGCTCGCCGCATTTCGGGTTCGCCGGCCATCTCGACGTCGTCCCGCCCGGCGACGGTTGGGCGAGCGACCCGTTCGCAGCGGTGATCGAGGACGGACGGCTAATCGGGCGCGGCGCCAACGACATGAAGAGCGCCATCGCCGCCTTCGTTGCTGCTGTTTCCGAAGTCGAGCAGCAGCGCGGCACGCTCTCTTTCCTCATTACCGGCGACGAGGAAGGCTATGCCACATTCGGCACGCCGCGGATCATCGACTGGCTGAACGAGCGATCGATCCGCCCCGACATGATCCTGATCGGCGAGCCAACCTCGGTCGACCGGCTCGGCGACACCATCAAGATCGGCCGGCGCGGCTCGGTCAATCTGTGGATCGACGTCCCCGGCACCCAAGGGCATGTCGCCTACCCGCACCGCGCCGACAATCCGGTCCCGAAGCTGGCGAGAGTCGTCGAAGCGCTGTCGGCGCTCCACTTGGACGACGGCACCGAGGCATTCCCGCCGTCGAACCTGGAATTCACCGCCGTGTCGACACCTACCCAGGCGAGCAACGTCATCCCCGCCTCGGCGACCGCCCAGCTCAACATCCGCTTCAACAATCTGCATCGCGGCGCTGATCTGGTGCGGCTTGTCGAGGAGACGGCGGCGCGCGCGGCGCCCGGCGCGACGGTCCGCGCGCGCATTTCCGGCGAAGCCTTCCTCACCCCGCCCGGCGCGCTTTATGACCTGGTCGTTTCGGCGATCGAGGAGGAGACGGGCGTCACACCGGACCTGTCGACCAGCGGCGGCACCTCGGACGGTCGGTTCCTCATTCAATTGTGCCCGGTGGTCGATTTCGGCCTGCCCAACGCCAGCATGCACAAGGTCGGGGAAAGCGCCGCGATCGAGGATATTCAGGCCTTGAGCCGAATTTACCGGCGCGTGCTGGAGAAGGCGCTGGCTTAAGCGACGCTGCGGTGGGCGCGGTCGCTGCCGGCGGTCCAGGCGTCATATTCGTCCTGGTACATCGGCTCGGCGAAGACGAAGCCCTGGACGGTGTGGCAACCCATGGCGCGCAGGATATCGGCCTGGGCGACGGACTCGACCGCCTCGGCGACGACCTCGCAGCCGACGCCCTTGATCAGTTCGATCACCGCCTGGACGACCGTCCGCGCTTTCTCGTCGGTTTCGATGTCGACGATCAGCGACTGGTCGAGCTTGACCCGATCGAGCGGCATGGCGCGCAGCCGGGCGATGTTCGAGTAACCGGTGCCGAAGTCGTCGATGGCGATCGAGGCTCCCTCGGCCCGCAGGGCGGCGATCTCGGCAAGGTCGGCCTCGGCGCACTGCATGGCGGCGCTCTCGGTGAACTCGAGCTCGATCATCGACAACGGCACCTCCTGGTCGGCGAAGGCGGTGCGCAGGCGGCTGTAGAAATCGACCCGGTCGAGCTGGCGCGGGCTGACGTTGAAGGCCAGGCGGCGGTTGATGCCGTCGCGCTTCCAGGCGGCCAAGGTAGCGGCGGCCTCGGCGATCACCCAGTCGCCGATCTCGGCGATGATGCCGGTCTGCTCGGCGATCGGGATGAAGGTGGCGGGCGGGCGGATGCCGTCGCGCGGGTGATGCCAGCGCACCAGCGCCTCGGCGCCGGTGACCTCGCCGGTGACCAGGCTGACCTGCGGCTGCAAAGCAATCCGCAACTGGCCGCGCGGCACGGCATCGGTGAGCGCGGTCTCGATCTCGATCCGGGTCTGGTGCTCCTGCGCCAGCGTCTCGCAGAACAGGAAGTGCTGGCCGCCGCCGCGCTGCTTGGCGCGGTACATGGCGAGATCGGCGGCGCGCATCAGCGATTCGACGGTCTGGCCATGGTTGGGCGAGACGGCGACGCCGATCGAGGCGCCGATGTCGATACTGTGGCCCTGCAGCTCGAACGGCTCGGCGATGGCGAGCGCGATCCGCCGCGCCAGCATCTCGACCTCGGCGACCGATTCGATGCGCGGGAAGAACATGGTGAACTCGTCGCCGGCAAGGCGCGCCAGCAGCGGCCGCGGCGCGCCATGATCGCCCAATTCGGCGGTGACGACGACCCGCAGGCGGTTGGCGACCATCACCAGTAATTGATCACCGCGGGCATGGCCGAGACAATCGTTGACCGACTTGAAGCGATCGAGGTCGACGAACAGCATCGCCGAGGAGGACTGGCCGACCTGGCTCAGCAATTTGTCGGCCTCGGCGCGGAAATGCAGCCGGTTGGGAAGCGAGGTGACCGGGTCGTACATGCCCAAGGCATGGGCATGTTCGATCGACGAGCGGACCTCGTCGAACAGGCTTTCGACAGCGGCGGCGAGCTTGGGGTTGGTCTTCTTGAGCAGCGCCGGGGCGGGGCTGGTGAAGTCACCGCTTTCGACCGCCAGCAGCCGGTCGGCCAGGACGGTCAGGGCGCGCGCGCCCTCTGTGTTGGGCCGTTCCGAGGCGATGTAGCTGACCAGCAGGCAGAAGGCGCCGGCGATGACCGAGGCGAGGATCTGCTCGTTGAGTTCGGTGATGTAGAGAAACGCCGCCAGCGAGAAGACGAACGAGGCAAAGCCGGCCGTCCCCGAAAGGATGGCGTTGCTGATCTTCTGCGCCCTGCCGTCTTTCATATTTGGTGCGATCGTCCCGAGCAAACCGGCCTTGCCGCTATTCGCCCGCGATTAAACGGCCAGCGTTAAGGAACGGTGCGGCGACAAGGTTAACGGCGCAGGATGACGTAGAGGCTGCCGCCGCCCCCGTGCCGGCGATGGGCACCCCGGACAGCGGCGATTTGCCCTCTGTGGCGGGAGGCTGAGAGCCAGTCGTTGACGGCGGCGCGAATCCGCCCGCGATGCACCGGCGGGTCGCCTGGGCGGGCGTGGCCGGTGACCAGCAAAAGCACCCGCTCGGAGTTAACAAGCGCATTTTCAAGCGCGCGATCAATGGCTTGCCAGGCACGCTCGAGATCATGGCCGTGCAGGTCGACGATCCGGTCCGGCTGGACGTCGCCCGAGCGCAGCCGCCGATCCCAGCTTGAATCGAGCGTGTTGGCGATGGCGGGCCTGGAAACTGGCGGCGGGGCTGGCGCGCGGGACAGCGGCCCCTT
>DAIPLM010000083.1:0-7389 GCA_036769205.1 Sphingomicrobium sp. | reverse complement strand
TGATGGTCCAGGGCTATCACGGCACCGGCAAGTCGACCCATATCGAGCAGGTCGCGGCGCGATTGAACTGGCCGCTGATCCGCATCAATTTGGACGCCCATATCAGCCGCGTCGACCTGGTCGGCCGCGACGCCATCGTGCTGCGCGATGGGATGCAGGTGACCGAGTTCCGCGAGGGCCTGCTGCCCTGGGCGTTGCAGCACCCGGTGGCCTTGGTGTTCGACGAATATGACGCCGGTCGTCCGGACGTCATGTTCGTCATCCAGCGGGTGCTGGAGACCGAAGGCAAGCTGACCCTGCTCGACCAGAACCGGGTCATCCGCCCCAACCCGTGGTTCCGCTTGTTCGCCACCACCAACACTGTCGGCCTCGGCGACACCACCGGCCTCTACCACGGCACCCAGGCGATCAATCAGGGGCAGATGGATCGCTGGAACATTGTCTCGACATTGAATTATCTGCCCGCCGCCGTCGAAGCCCAGATCGTGCTGGCCAAGTCGGGCGAATATGACAGCCCCGACGGCAAGCAGCAGGTCGACCAGATGGTTAAGGTCGCCGATCTGACCCGCCAGGGGTTCATCAACGGCGATATTTCGACGGTGATGAGCCCGCGCACGGTCATCAGCTGGGCGCACAATGCCCTCATCTTCGGCGACGTCGGCTATGCCTTCCGGGTGTCGTTCCTCAACAAATGCGACGAGGCCGAGCGGCCCTTGATCGCCGAATATTTCCAGCGGGTATTCGGGACCGATCTGCCCGAAAGCGTCGCGCACAAGGCCTGACGGCGGGGCGGCCATGACCAAGCCCGCGCCCCTCGACGAATTCCGCCGCGTCCTTGCCGGCGCCTCGCGCGCCATCGCCCATGACAAAGAGCTCGACATCGCCTTCGCCGCCGAGCCTGGCCCATCGACCGGCAAGACGGCGCGGGTGCCTTCGCCCGGCCCGTCGCTCGAAGCCCGGCTGGTCGCCGAGGCGCGGGGCGCCGCCGACGCCGTCGCGCTCCGTCTGCGCCACCATGACCCCGCCATCCACCGCTCGTCGGCGCCCGCCGATGCCGAGGCCGGGGCGGTGTTCGAGGCGCTGGAGACGGCGCGCGTGGAGGCGCTCGGCGCCCGCGCCATGGACGGAGTCCGGGACAATCTCGACATGCTCGCCGAAGCGCGCATTCGCTCCGACGCCATCGGCCGCGCCCGCACCGCCGAGGAAGTGCCGCTGGCGACGGCGGTCGGCCTGCTCGCCCGCCAGCGCCTGACCGGGGCCGAGCCGCCCGCCGCCGCCCGCGCCGGCCTCGAGCTGGTCGCCGACTGGATCGAGGAGAAAGCCGGCGCCGAGCTCGATGCGCTGGCGCTGACCATCGACGACCAGCTGGCCTATGCGAATTTGTCGCGCCGACTGCTCGAAGACCTCGATCTCGAGAGTGCCGCCGAGCCGGCCAACGACGAGCCGGACGAGGGCGGCGATGACGGGGAAGGCGAGGAGCTCGGCGCCGACGAGGGCGACGACAATGAGGTCGACTCCAGCGCCGGCGAGGGCGAAATGGACATGCGCCGCGAGGAGCAGGAGGGCGAGGAGGAATCGACCAGCGGCGAGGAAGAAAGCGACGGCGAGGAAACTTCCGCTGGGGAGGAGGGCAGCGACAGCGCCCAGCCGCGCGCCGCCCGCCGCAACTGGGCCGACGAGCCGGCGACCGATTACAAGGCGTTCACCACCCGCTTCGACGAGATCGTCGAGGCCGACGAATTGTGCGACGTCGACGAGCTCGGCCGGTTGCGCGCCTATCTCGACCAGCAGATGGGCCAGATGCAGGGGGTCGTCACCCGCCTCGCCAACCGGCTGCAGCGGCGGCTGATGGCGCAGCAGGCGCGCAGCTGGGACTTCGACCAGGAAGAAGGGCTGCTCGACCCGGCGCGGCTGGCGCGGGTGGTCGTTTCGCCCAACCATGCCTTGAGCTTCAAGGTCGAGAAGGACACCGAGTTCAAGGATACCATCGTCTCGCTGCTGATCGACAATTCAGGCTCGATGCGCGGCCGGCCGATCTCGATCGCGGCGATGTGCGCCGACGTCCTCGCCCGCACGCTTGAGCGCTGCGGGGTGTCGAGAGAAATCCTCGGCTTCACCACCCGCGCCTGGAAGGGCGGGCAGAGCCGCGAGCAGTGGCTGAGCGATGGCCGGCCGCCGCATCCGGGCCGGCTCAACGACCTCCGCCACATCCTCTACAAGCGCGCCGACGAACCTTACCGCCACGCCCGCCGCAGCCTCGGGCTGATGATGCGCGAGGGGTTGCTCAAGGAGAATATCGACGGCGAGGCCCTGCTGTGGGCGCATCGCCGCTTGCTTGGTCGGCCCGAGGAGCGGCGGATCCTGATGGTGATTTCGGACGGCGCCCCGGTCGACGATTCGACCGCCTCAGCCAATGGCGGCACCTATCTCGAGCGCCATTTGCGCCAGGTGATCGGCTGGATCGAGGCCAAGTCGAGCATCGAGCTAGCGGCGATCGGCATCGGCCACGACGTCACCCGTTACTACAGCCGGGCGGTGACGATCATGGACGCCGAGCAATTGGGCGGGGCGCTGATCGAGCAGCTCGCCGCTCTGTTCGACAAGAGATGAAGGGTGCCCGAAAACAGTTTGGGCCCGGAGCGATTACGCACTCCGGGCCCCCCTCGTTACGCGACGCGAGGGAACTGTTCGGCCGTTGCCGGCCAGGAACCGCCAGGGTTACCCGTGGCGGCACCTAAGGACGGGGAAAAGGGGGAAACCCCGCCAAGACAAAGGCTTATGCCCGATTCGCCTTCGCTTGACGCTGAACGGCTTTTGCAGCGAATGTTCAGGAAGGCAAGCGTTTTCAATGCCTTGACGCTAGGGCTGATGGCCGGACTGATTTCGGCGGCGCATTGCTGGCTGGCTGCCATCCCCAACCGGCAAGACCGGCCGGACGCGCTCGCCGAGGTCCGCTTCACGCCGGCCGGGCTCACGCCCGCCGGCTTCGCGCCGCTGAAGTTCGCGGGAGCGTGGAAGGTCGAAATCGCCGACCCTCGCTTCGGTGGCGTTTCGGCGCTGGCGACCGACGGAAAGCGGTTGGTCGCGCTGACCGATTCAGGAACGGTCATCCATTTCCCGAAACCGGGCGTGACAGGCCTCGCCGCCATCCACGACTTGCCCGACGGGCCGGGAAGCGCCGGCTTCAAGAAGAACCGCGACAGCGAGGCGCTGGCGCTCGACGGCGCCGGGCGCGGCTGGTGGGTGGCGTTTGAGCATTGGCACCAATTGTGGCTGTACGACCGGGGCTTTGGCCGTGCGCTGGCCAGGATCGACCTGGGGGAGAAACGCTGGCCGGCCAATCGCGGCCTGGAGGCGATTGCCGCCGTCGCGGGCGGGCTGCTGCTGTTCCCGGAAAATGGGACCGAATGGCTGCGGCTGAAAGGGAAGGAAAGGCGTTCCAGCTGGCTGGCGAATCCGTATGGCTATATCGCCGACGGAGTCCGCCTGCCCGACGGCCGGCTGTTGCTCCTCACCCGCCAGTTCGGCCTGGCGGGAATTGCCAAGCATTTGGTGGTGGCGGAAGCATCGGATGGGGAAATCAGTCTGCGCTCGCTGGCGAGCCTCGGGCTGGGAGCGACCGACAATATCGAGGCGATCGCCGCCGAGCCGCGGGCCAATGGCACAAGGCTGTGGCTGATGACCGACAATGATTTCCGGGCGCGGGCGCCGACCTGGCTGGTCGCGCTCGATTTGCCTTAGGCGGCTTGCGCGTCCGCCTTTTTGACGATCTCGCGCTTGAGCTTGCGGACCTTCGGCGACAATTTGTCGTCGCTGGTTTTGATCAGCCAATTGTCGAGGCCGCCGACATGCTCGACCGAGCGCAGGCCGTGGGTCGAGACGCGCAGCTTGACGCTCTGGCCCAAAGCGTCGGAGATCAAGGTGACGTTCTGCAAATTGGGCAGGAACGTCCGCTTGGTCTTGTTGTTGGCGTGGGAAACATTGTGTCCCACCTGCCGACCCTTGCCGGTCAGTTCGCAAACGCGCGACATGTTCACATCCTGATTTTGGGCAGGCCCTTAGGAGGCCCGGAAAGCGCAGCCCGATAGCGGCGAGCGCCCCGCGCGTCAACCGGCGCGGGTGCGCTTCGCAGGCAACGGAACCGTGATCGGCGCGTTACGGGGCCAACATAAGCTAGGAAAAAGGGGGAAGCGATGCGAGCCGTCATTCTCGTGCTCATACTGGTGGTGGTGGCTTTGATCATCGCCATCACCAGCGGCTTTCTCGATATCCGCCAGACCCGCAGCGCCGAAGTGCCGCGGGTCTCGACCAACGGCGCCGCCGTCACCACGACGGGCGGCCAGGCCCCCGCGTTCGACGTCGAAACCGGTAAGGTCGCCGTCGGCAGCACCGACCGCAATGTCACCGTCAAGGTGCCGACGCTCGAGGTCCAGGCGCCGCAGTCTGATCAGGCGAATGCGGCGGCGACTACCAACGCCACCACCAATTCGAACTGACGCTTGCAATGACAAAAGCGCCGTGCGGCGCTAGCGCAAGCGGCGATGACCGCCGGCTTTCCCTTGCCGCCGCCGATGCGGCGCGCGCTCGACCTCGCCGCTGAAGCCGCCGCCGCCGGCGAAGTCCCGGTCGGCGCCGTCGTCACTCGGGGTGGCGTCATCCTCGCCGAGGCGCGCAACGCCATGCGCGGCGCGACCGACCCGACCGCCCATGCCGAAATTGTCGCCATTCGCGCGGCCGCGGCGCGGCTCGGCACCGCGCGGCTCGACGATTGCGAGCTGTGGGTGACGCTGGAGCCGTGCGCAATGTGCGCCGCCGCCATATCGCTCGCCCGAATCGCCAAGCTCGGCTTCGCCGCCGAGGACCCGAAGGGCGGCGGCGTGCTGCACGGCGCGCGGCTGTTCGCCCAGCCAACCTGCCACCATCGGCCCGAAGTGCTGTCCGGGATCGGCGATGCCGAGGCCGGCGCCCAGCTCAGGGCTTTCTTCGCCGCCCGCCGGAGCTAGGCGCGGAACGGCACGATCTTGATCTCGACGCGGCGGTTGGCGGCGCGCTTCATGTCGTCGTCGTCTGGCAGGTAAAGTGGCGCGGTCTCGCCAAAGCCCCTGGTCGCCATGCGCGCCCGGGCGACTCCGCGAGTCGCCAGATAATCGGCCACGGCGGCGGCCCGGCGCTCCGACAGCAACTGGTTATGCTCGTTGCTGCCAGTGGTGTCGGTATGGCCGAGGACATCGATATAGGTCTGGTTGTAGCTGCCCAGCGTCCGCCCGACATCGTCGAGCACGCCGTAGAATTGCGGCTTCACCTCCCAGCGGTCGACGTCGAAGGTGACGCTCGACGGCATCCGCAGGATGAGGTCGTCGCCCTGGCGCAGGACATCGACGCCGGTGCCGGCGGTCTGGCGGCGAAGGTCGGCCTCCTGGCGGTCCATGTAGGCGCCGACGGCGCCGCCGGCGATGGCGCCGATGCCGGCGCCGACCAATTGCTCGGTGCGGTCATTGTGGCCGCCGACGAGGTCGCCGAGGAGGTAGCCGCCGATCGCTCCGGCGGCGATGCCGACGGCGGTGCGGTTGACCCGCTGCTGGCCGGTGTAGGGGTCGGTGGTGCAGGCGGTCATGCCAAGGGCCGTCACAGCGGCTGCCGCCGCGAAAATCCGAACGCGCATGGGAAAGTCTCCAATCAGATGAATCACTCAGGAAACAGGTAAAGCCGAGCCATGGTTCCTCATCGCAGATGAACGCTCGCTTGCCGCCGTCTTGGTCATGGCGCTAGTGATGCGCCTCCTATGAGCGACCATCTGCTCCCCTTCCCGTGGCTCGACGTCGTGCTGATCGTGGCGCTGATCGCGCTCAACGGCGTGTTCGCGATGAGCGAGCTGGCGATCGTCTCCTCGCGCGACGCGCGGCTGAAGGCGATGGCGAAAAGCGGCAGCCGCGGCGCCAGGACGGCGCTCGAGCTTGCCGCCGAGCCGGGGCGGTTCCTGTCCACTGTGCAAATCGGCATCACGCTGATCGGCATTCTCGCCGGCGCTTATTCTGGGGCGAGCCTGGGCGCCCCGGTCGGCCAAAGGCTGGCGCTGCTCGGGGTCGAGCCAGAAACCGCCGGCACGGTCGGCTTTGCCCTGGTCATCGTCGCTACCACCTTTGTCAGCCTGATCGTCGGTGAACTGGTGCCCAAGCAGTTCGCCTTGCGCGCCCCCGAGACGATCGCCGTCATCATGGCGCGGCCGATGCTGTGGATGTCGCGCCTGACGGCGCCCTTCGTCTGGTTGCTCGACCGCACCAGCGCCGGCATTTTCAAGGCGCTTGGCCTCAACCGCGAAAACAAGAACCACGTCACCGCCGAGGAACTGCACCTGGTCGTCGCCGAGGCGCAAACCGCCGGCGTCCTCGAGGAAAGCGAGCGGGCGATCATTTCCGGCATCGTCCGGCTCGCCGACCGACCGGTGCGCGAGGTGATGACTCCGCGCACCGAGATCGACTGGATCGACGTCGATTGCGGCCGCGAGGAAATCCGCGCCGCGCTGGCCGCCACTCCGCACAGCCGGTTGCCGGTGGCTCGGGGGTCGGTCGACGACATCGTCGGCGTCGTGTCCGCCCGCGACCTGCTGATCGCCCTGCTCGACGGAAACGACCTCAATTTGTCCCAATTGACCAAAACGGCGCCGGTCATCCCCGATTTGATGGACGCGATGGACGCGCTGGCGGTGCTGCGCGGGGCCGACGTGCCGCTGGCCCTGGTCCATGACGAGTACGGCCACCTCGACGGCATCGTCACTCCGGGCTCGCTGCTGTCGGCGCTCGCCGGCGCCTTCGCCCACGACCTCGATGTCGACCATGATCCACCCTGCGTCGAACGCGAGGACGGCAGCTGGCTGCTGTCGGGCGCCGCCAGCGCCGACTTGCTCGAGGACCGGCTCGGGCTGAAATTGCCCGGAGAGCGCGATTATTCGACGGTCGCCGGCTTTGCCTTGTCGATCCTCAAGCACATTCCGGAAACCGCCGAGACGTTCACCAGCGACGGCTGGAAGTTCGAGGTGATCGACATGGACGGGCGCAAGATCGACAAATTGCTCGCCAGCCGGGCCAAGCGCCGCCGCCGTGAAGAGCAGGCCCCGGCCATCGGCTAAACGTCTCGCGCCAATCGGAATTTGCCAAACTGTGTCCGCGTTGCAACGGAAGTCGGCGAAAACGCATAGTGGCCGTTTCCCCGCCGCAACTTTGCGCTATACGGCGACTTGGATCCGCACCAATCGGTGCACAAAAGGGGAGTCCGCATGCGTAATTATCTGCTCGCCGCAGTCGCGGCCGCTGCACTGGCAACGCCGGCCTTGGCCCGCGACAAGTCGGTGTATGTTGGCGTTGATGCCGGCGTCATGCTCGTCGAGGATAC
>DAIPLM010000242.1:0-2084 GCA_036769205.1 Sphingomicrobium sp. | reverse complement strand
CGATGTCGACGACCATCGAGCCGATCGGCTCGGTCACCGGCATGTCGGCGCCGATGGCGGCGGCCATCGGCTCTTCGATCAGATAGACCTGGCTGGCGCCGGCGTTCGACGCCGCGTCGCGGATGGCCCGGCGCTCGACCGAGGTCGAGCCGGATGGGACGCAAATGACGATCTCGGGAAACCGCCACGCCCGCATCTTGCCGCCGTGGACCTTGTGAATGAAATGCTTGATCATCTGCTCGGCGACATCGATGTCGGCAATGACGCCGTCGCGTAGCGGGCGGATGGCCTCGATCTGATCCGGGGTCTTGCCCATCATCAGCTTGGCGTCCTCGCCGACGGCCTTGACCCTCTTGACCCCGTTGATCGTCTCGATCGCCACCACCGATGGCTCGTTGAGGACGATGCCGCGCCCCCGCACATACACCAGCGTATTGGCGGTCCCCAGATCGATCGCCATGTCATGGCTCATCCATTTGAACCAGCGCGCCCAGAACATTGGTCTTTATCTCGCCTTAAAAATTGCCCGGAAAAGGAGAGCCCCACCCACTGCGGCCCGACTTCATTTTCGCTTAACCCAAACCCGATGAAAGCCGCATGAATTTTGGTGAAAATCTGCGCCTCGCGGGCGGACTCGGATTGGGCTAGTAACCATGGCATGTCAATAAGAAGGCTGCCCTTAGAACTGGTTAACAGGATCGCTGCCGGCGAGGTCGTCGAGCGGCCGGCGAGCGCGGTCAAGGAACTCGTCGAAAACGCGCTCGACGCGGGCGCCGCGAGCGTCGCCATCCGGATGTCGGCGGGCGGGCTCGACCTCATCGAAGTGACCGACGACGGCTGCGGCATGAGCGGGACGGACATGGCGCTGGCGCTCGAGCGGCACGCGACTTCGAAGCTGCCCGACGACCATATCGAGGCGGTGGCGAGCTTCGGCTTTCGCGGCGAGGCGCTGCCGTCGATCGCCAGCGTCGCCCGGCTGACCCTGGAAAGTCGGGTGCAGGGCGCCGACGGCTGGCGGCTCACCATCGATCATGGCCAACAGGCTGGCGAGGGGCCGGCCTCGCTGCCGCCGGGAACCCGGGTGCGGGTCGAGGGCCTGTTCGACAAGGTCCCGGCCAGGCGCAAGTTCCTGCGCAGCCCACGCGCCGAATATGCCGCCTGCCTCGATGCCGTCCGCCGGCTGGCGATGGCGCGGAGCGATGTCGCCTTCAGCCTCGAGCATGACGGGCGCCGCGTGTTGAACGTGCAGCCTTCGGACACGCCGACGCGGGTCGCCGCCTTGCTCGACCGCGAGCTCGAGCGCCATGGGCTGGGCATCGACTGCAGCCGCGACGGGCTGCGGCTGTCGGGAGTGGTCAGCCTGCCGACCTTCAACCGCGGCATGGCCGACCATCAATATTTGTTCGTCAACCATCGCCCGGTGAAGGACCGGCTGCTGGTCGGCTCCTTGCGCGCCGCCTACCGCGACTTGCTGGCCCGCGACCGCCACCCGGTAGTGGCCTTGTTCGTCGACGTCCCGGGCGACGAGCTCGACATCAACGTCCACCCGGCCAAGACCGAAGTCCGCTTCCGCGACCCGGCGGCGGTGCGCGGGCTGATCGTCGGCGGCCTCCGCGCTGCGCTCGACGAAGCCGGCCACCGCAGCGCCGCCCGCGAGCAATTCGCGCAAGCCGCGGCCTGGCAGGTCGAGCCAGTGGCGCCGGTCGCGGCGGCATTATCCTCGTTCTTCGATGCTCCTGGCGGCGCCCCGGCGGCGGTGATGGAACGTCCGGCAGCCTATGCTTCTCCGATGGGCCGGGCCGAGCCGGCGGAACCGGTGCCAAGTGACGCGCCCCGCTACCCGCTCGGAGTGGCGCGAGGCCAGGTCGCCGCCACCTATATCGTCGCCGAGGCCGAGGATGGGCTGGTGATCGTCGACCAGCACGCCGCCCACGAGCGGCTGGTGCTGGAACGGATGCGGCGGGCGAGCGGCGGCGGCCCGGTCACCCGCCAGGCCCTGCTGATGCCCGAGGTCGTCGAGCTCGACGAGCCGGACTGCGACCGGCTGGAGGCGGCGATGGCCGATTTAGCCGAACTGGGGCTGG
>DAIPLM010000082.1:0-7494 GCA_036769205.1 Sphingomicrobium sp. | reverse complement strand
TCATCTTGGGTAACGTCACCGTCATCGGCGCGCAGTGGGGCGACGAGGGCAAGGGGAAGATCGTCGACTGGCTGGCCAGCCGCGCCGACATGGTCGTCCGCTTCCAAGGCGGCCACAACGCCGGCCACACTTTGGTCGTCGGCGGCGAGACCTACAAATTGTCGCTGCTGCCGTCGGGCATCGTTCGCGGCACGCCGTCGGTCATCGGCAACGGCGTCGTCCTCGACCCCTGGGCGCTGAAGGCCGAGGTCGAGCGCATTGCCGCCCAAGGCATCGCCGTGACACCGGAGATTTTGCGGATCGCCGAGACCTGCCCCTTGATCCTGCCGATCCACCGCGACCTCGACGCCTTGCGCGAGGATGCCAGCGGCGCCGGCAAGATCGGCACCACCCGGCGCGGCATCGGCCCGGCCTATGAGGACAAGGTCGGCCGCCGCGCCATCCGCGTCTGCGATTTGGCCCATATCGACGAACTCGACCCTTTGCTCGATCGTCTGTGCGCGCATCATGACGCGCTGCGCGCCGGCTTCAACGAGCCGCCGGTCGACCGCGACCGCCTCAAGCGCGACCTCGCCGCCATCGCCGATTTCGTCCTGCAATTCGCCAAGCCGGTGTGGCGCGACCTCGACGAGGCCCGGCGCGCCGGCAAGCGCATCCTGTTCGAAGGCGCGCAGGGCGTGCTGCTCGACGTCGACCACGGCACCTATCCGTTCGTCACCTCGTCCAACACCGTCGCCGGCACCACCGGCCCCGGCAGCGGCACCGGCCCGTCGGCCGCCGGTTTCGTGCTCGGCATCGTCAAGGCCTACACCACCCGCGTCGGCTCCGGCCCCTTCCCGACCGAGCTCGACGATGCCATCGGCCAACGCCTGGGCGAGCGGGGCCGCGAGTTCGGCACGGTCACCGGCCGCCAGCGCCGCTGCGGTTGGTTCGACTCCGTGCTGGTTCGCCAGGCAGTGTCGGTCAGCGGCGTCACCGGCATGGCGCTGACCAAGATCGACGTGCTCGACGGGCTCGACACGGTGCGCATCTGCAAGGGCTATGAGATCGACGGCCGCGGCTACGATTATTTGCCGCCCCACACCCTCGACCAGGCCCGGGTCCAGCCGATCTATGAGGAGATGGACGGCTGGCGGGGGACGACGGCGGGCGCCCGCAGCTGGGCCGATCTGCCGGCGCAAGCGGTCAAATATGTCCGCCGCATCGAGGAACTGACGCGCTGTCCGGTGGCGTTGGTGAGCACCTCGCCGGAGCGTGACGACACCATCCTCGTTAGAGATCCATTCGCCAGCTAAACGCGGACCGAAAAGCCGGTCAGCTCTTCCAACTCAGCCTGCTGGATGGAGACATCCTCGACGCGCGCATTGGACGGGCCGCGGCGCATCCAGCAGATCATTTGCTCGACCGCCGCTGCCTCGCCCTTGATGTAAGCCTCGACCGTGCCGTCGGCCGCGTTGCGGACCCAGCCGTCGACGCCCAGCGTCCGCGCCTGGTTGACCGCGCCCTGGCGAAAGAAGACGCCCTGGACCCTGCCAAAGACGCGGATTTTTCGGGCGATTGTCGGCATTCTCGTCTCCTGCGCACCGTCACGGGAGTAAATCCCGTGACGTCAGTCCTGTCCGCTACGCGGCAGGCTGGCCGGCCCGTCTGATTTCTTCGCGCTGCTCCGGCGACGCTTCGCGCCGGCGTCGCTGCGCTCGGTCAGACGGTGCTAATATCCGGAGCATCCTCGGCTTTCATCCCGACGACGTTGTAACCCGCATCGACGTGGTGGATTTCGCCGGTCACCCCGCTCGCGAGGTCGCTGCACAGATAGAGCCCTGCCCCGCCGACATCCTCGATCGTCACGTTGCGGCGCAGTGGCGCGTTATATTCGTTCCACTTCATGATGTAGCGGAAGTCGCCGATGCCGCTGGCCGCCAGCGTCTTGATCGGGCCGGCGCTGATGGCGTTGACGCGGATATTCTCGCGGCCGAGATCGGCGGCGAGATATTTGACGCTGGTTTCCAGCGCCGACTTGGCGACGCCCATGACATTGTAGTGCGGGATGACCTTCTCGGCGCCGTAATAGCTCAATGTCAGCAGTGCCCCGCCGTCGGGCATCATCGGCCGCGCCCGCTGGGCGACCGCGACGAAGCTGTAGACCGAGATGTTCATGGTCATCAGGAAATTGTCGAGACTGGTGTCGACATAGCCGCCGCGGAGCTCATTCTTGTCGGAAAAGCCGATGGCATGGACGACGAAGTCGAGCCGGTCCCAGCTTTTCTTCAATTCGTCGAACGTGCGGTCGAGCGCCGCCATGTCGGAAACGTCGCAGTCGACCAGCAGGCTGGAACCCAATTGCTCGGCGAGCGGGCGGACCCGCCGCTCGATCGCCTCGCCCTGGTAGGAGAAAGCGAGATCGGCGCCATGCTCCGCCAATTGCCGGGCGATGCCCCAGGCCAGCGACCGGTCGTTGGCGAGGCCCATGATCAGGCCCCTCTTGCCAGCCATCAACTTGGTCATGCCCGTTGCCCCTGCAATTTCGGCGCGACATCCTCGCCCGGTTCCGGCTCGTCGACCTTCAGTTCGTCGGCGAACGGTCCGGAATAGACCTCGCCCTTTAGCGCGTGGCCGCCGGAGTCCGCCAGCGCCGCATTGAGCTCCGCGCCCATCACCACGCCAAGGCCGATGACGAAGAAGAACAGCAAGGCGACCATGACGCCCGCCAGGCTGCCGTAGGTCAGGCTGTAGCCGCCGAACAGGCTGATGGCGTTGGGCAGCAGCTCGACGGTGGCGACCCACCAGGCCGTGACCAGCAGCGCGCCCGGCCATTTGCGGCAGTCGATGCCGCGATAGCGCGCCGGGGTCAGCGCCAGGAACAGGATGTAGAAAGTGATGAAGATCGCTAGCGCCGGGGCGAGGCGGTAGAAGCCGAGGTCGGTCGCGACGCCGTTGGAAAAGGGCAGCGCCGACACCACCAGATGGTGGATCGAGCTCATGGCGACGCTCAGCCCGAACGCGGCCATCAGCAGCAGCACGGCGGCAATGATGAGGCCGATCGAGCCCAATCGGTAGCTCCAGAAGGGCGCGCAATATTTGACGCCATAAGCGCGGCGCAGGATGTCGCGGATGGTTTCGACGAAGCTGGCGGCAGTCCACAGCCCGACGATCGCCCCGAACCAAAGCAACGGCCCGGTGCGCAAATCCAGCACCTCGCGAACCGGGCCGGCGAGGACCGAGGAAACCTCCGGCGGCAATTTGCTGAGGAAGGTCGCAACGGTCTTCTGCCCGTCAGCCGACTGGCCGAGCAATTTGGCGATGGCGGCGGCGGTGATGAAGAAGGGGAACAAAGCCAGCAGCGCCAGATAAGCGAGGTTGCCGGCATGGATGAAGCCGTCGTCATAGACGCCGATGGCGACGCGCTTGGTGATTTCCCAGGCGTTGGCGCGCTTATGCGCCTGCTCGGCGACCTGCGGACCATAAGCCGCGGTGTCGGCGGCAAGCTTCTTGCGCCGTTCCTCGGGCGACCAGGGGTGCGACTCCTGCATCAGACTCCAAGGCCCGCGCGCGGGTTGCCGCCGCCATCCCAGTTGGCGACGAATTGCTCGAGCGCGGCGTCGCCCGCCGGCACGTCAATGACGAGGGTGACCAACTGGTCGCCGCGCTTGCCGGCCTTGTCGGCGAAGCCGCGGCCCTTCAAGCGCAGCACCTTGCCCGACGAGGCGCCCTTGGGGACGGTCAGCATCACCGGCCCTTCCGGCGTCGGCACCTTGACCTTGGCGCCGAGCACCGCCTCCTTGAGGCTGATTGGCAGATCGAGGCGAATGTCCTTGCCGTCGCGCGTGAAGAAGGGGTGAGCCGCCACCTCGATGGTGACGATGGCGTCGCCATTGCCGGCCGGTCCTGGCTGCCCCTGGCCGGCGAGCCGGATCTTGGTGCCGCTGTCGACCCCATTGGGCAGCTTCAAATCGACGGTCTTGCCACCCGCCAGGGTCACGCGCTGGGGTTTCCGGGTGGCGGCGTCGACGAACGGGACCTTGAGCCGGTAGGTGATGTCGGCGCCCTTCTGCGGCGCCCGGGTCCGCCGGCCGAAACCCTCGAAGCCGCCGGCGCCGCCGCCGCCGCGCCGGCCGCCGCCCATGGCGCCGCCGAATAGGCCCTCGAACAAATCGGACAGATCGGCGGCGCCGGCCTGCTCGAAACCTTCGAATCCCGCGCCCGGCCCCGCCCCGCCTGGACGGGGACCGGCCCCGCCGCCGCCGAAGCCGCCGCCGAACGGCATGCGCGGGTTGCCGTCCTCGTCGATTTCGCCGCGGTCATATTTCGCGCGCCGGTCCTTGTCGGACAGGATGTCATAGGCCTGGGTCACCTTGGCGAAGCGCTCGGCCGCCTTGGGGTTGTCCTGGTTACGGTCGGGGTGGAGTTGCTTGGCGAGGCTGCGGTAGGCCTTCTTGACCTCCGCCTCGCTCGCCCCGCGCTTGACGCCCAGCTGTTGGTACAGGTCCATTGCCGCCCCCTTGCAACAGCCTTGCCTTGCAGGGCAAGCGTGCCACGCACTAGAGCATCGCGATGGCCGACGATCCACTCGCTTTGTTCGACGCCTGGTTCGCCGAGGCCAAGGCGGCCGAGCCCCATGATGCCGAGGCGATGGCGCTGGCGACGGCGAGCGCCGACGGCCGTCCATCCCTGCGGATGGTACTGATGAAGGGGCACGGGCCGGAAGGCGTCGATTTCTACAGCAATTTCGACAGCCGCAAGGGTGGAGAGCTCGCCGCCAATCCCCAGGCCGCCTTGCTCTTCCACTGGAAGTCGCTGCGCCGCCAAGTGCGCTTTGAAGGGCCCGTCACATCGCTGTCGGACGCCGCCGCCGATGCTTATTTCGCCACGCGCGGCCGGGATTCGCAAATCGGCGCCTGGGCATCCGACCAGTCGCGCCCGCTCGCCAGCCGCGAAGTCTTCGAGGCGCACTACGAGGAAGTCAGGCAGCGCTTCGCAGGCAACGACGTCCCCCGCCCGCCGCGCTGGGGCGGCTTTCGCCTGAGGCCCGACACCATCGAATTTTGGCAAGACCGGCCGCACCGCCTCCACGAGCGCCGGCTGTTTACCCGCGCCGCGAACGACTGGACCGAAAGCCTGCTCTACCCATGAGCCTCAAGCACGCCCATGCGCATGACCATGCCAGCCGCGCCCACGGCGCCGAGCGCGGCGACCTGACCAAACGCGCCGCCATGGCCAGCGTCACCATGGCCTTGTTCCTGGTCGCGCTGAAGACATGGGCGAGCTGGGAAACGGGCTCGGTCGCCATGCTTGGATCGCTTGCCGACACCATCCTCGACGTCGTCGCCAGTGTGATCACCTTCCTCGGCGTGCGCTGGGCGGCGATGCCGGCGGACGCTGAGCATCGCTTCGGCCACGGCAAGGCCGAGGCACTCTCCGCCCTCATCCAGGTGATCCTCATCACCGTCTCGGCGCTGGCCATCGCCTGGCGCGCGATCGACCGCATGGGCAGCGGCGCCCGCACCGAGGGCCTCGAGCTCGGCGTCGGCGTCTCGCTTATTGCCATGGCCGCGACTTTCGGCCTGCTCACCTACCAGCGCTACGTCATCCGCCGCACCGCCTCGGTCGCCATCCACACCGACCATGTCCATTACCAGTCGGACCTGCTGCTGAATCTGGCCGTCATCGCCGCTTTGGTCCTCGACCAGCTGCTCGGCTGGAGCCAGGCCGACCCGGTCTTCGGCCTCATGATCGCCGCCTGGCTGCTCTACAACGCATGGAGCGCCGCCAGCCAGTCGGTCGACCAGCTCATGGACCGCGAATGGCCGGAGGCCGAGCGCGCCGCCTTTCTCGCCGCGACCAGGGAGTATCCCGAACTTGCCGGCCTCCACGACCTGCGCACGCGTCATTCCGGCACCCACCGCTTCGTCCAGTTCCACGTCTGGGTGCCGCCGGAGTGGACGGTCAAGCAGGCCCACGATTCGCTCGAACGCGTCGAGCATGCCTTGTGCGACCGCTTCCCGGCGACCGAGATCATCATCCATTTGGACCCCGAGGGCCACAAGGACCGCGAGACCCTGCTTTCATCCGATCTCACGGAGACGACGCGATGACCCCGATCCCCTTCTTCCAGGTCGACGCCTTCGCCGACCCCGCGCGCCCCTTCACCGGCAATCCGGCGGCGGTGATGCCGCTGACCGAATGGCTGCCCGACGCGATGATGCAGGCCATCGCCGCCGAGAATAACCTCAGCGAGACCGCCTTCACGGTGGCTAGCGACCAGGAGGACGCCGATTACGACCTGCGCTGGTTCACGCCGGGGATGGAGGTCGAGCTGTGCGGCCATGCGACCCTCGCCGCCGGCCACGTGCTGATCCACGGCGACAAGGTGCGTTTCTCGACCAAGTCGGGCGTGCTCACCGTCAGCCGCAAGGAGGATGTGCTATTGCTCGACCTGCCGGCCGCGCCGCTGACCGAAGCCCGCGATCCGGCGCTGTGCCAGGCGCTCGGATTGCCCGATTCGCCGGTGTGGCTCGCCGAAGGCTGCAACGACGCCGCGATCGTCGCGCTGGCGGATGAGGCGGCGGTGCGGGCGGTGGCGCCCGACTTCCGGGCGCTTGGCGCCATTCACCGCATGGCGATCGTCACCGCTCCCGGCGAGCGACAGGACATCGCCAGCCGCGTCTTCGTCCCTTACGGGGGCATCGACGAGGACCCGGTCACCGGCTCGGCCCATGCGGCGCTGGTGCCCTTCTGGGCCGAACGCCTCGGCCGCACCCACTTCACCGCGCTGCAAGCCAGCAAGCGCACCGGCGTCCTGCACTGCGAGCTGGCGCCTGCCCCGGCGAAGGCCGGGGACCGCGTCATCCTCGGCGGCCATTGCGTGACCGTCATCGAGGGGCATTTCCAGATTTAGAAAGCCTGTTACTGACTTCAAATAGGCGCCTGAAGATTCCATCGAGACTGCGGGAGGCATGCATGGTGATCAGTATTGTTCTCTTGGCAGCCGCAGTGTTGAGTGCTGAGCCATCGGGACTAGACGAGCCAAAACTTCTCAGTTGTTTTCTCAAGACAAGCCAAGGGCGTCAGGATTGGTCACTCAGTCTAAATGAGAGGCAATCGCGGGTAGTTGCAACCAACCCAATGGCGACGATTACATTCAGAGCGGATTTTGGAGTGTATGTCATTGAATGGGGTGACGAAGTGGCCGAGTTCACCCTAATTCGTACAACCGGGGAGTTCATGCGGCTTATCAAGCAGCCCAAAATGGACCTTGATACCGGAAAATGCACCGTCATTGCGCCAAAGCGTATTCTGTAACACTGATAATTATGCGGCTTCGGCCTCTTCGAGCGCCGCCGCTTCGGTCGCTACGATCGTCCCGCCGCCGAGCAGGCGCTCGCCGTCGTAGAAGACCGCTGACTGGCCGGGGGCGACGCCATATTCGGGGATTGCGAAGGTGAGGCGCTGGCCGTCCCATGACCCTGCCACCGGCCGCGCCAAGCTGCGGACCTT
>DAIPLM010000081.1:0-7546 GCA_036769205.1 Sphingomicrobium sp. | reverse complement strand
GGACTTGCCGCCCATTTTGCTGATGCGCTCGACGCCGCCGCAATGCGGGCACACGGGGCCTTCCGGCCATACCCGCGCTTCGACATATGCGAAGGCCGCATCCTCATCGTGAAAGTGCTTGGCTGAAAGTGCGCTTGCCATGGTCGTTTCCCTCTGTTGGAAACGGTCTAGGCTAGGGTGTTGGGTATGTCAAGTATAATAACGCCAGACAAGTAGGAAAGGCGTTGGAACAAGCTAGGAAGCCGAGTCGCTCCCAGCCCAAAGGTTTCGCCGTGTACCTATTGAGAGAAGTCGAAAATTTCCTGCGATCGTCGAAGGTGCCACCGGCCCGATTCGGGCGCGAAGTGATGGGCGATCCGAGGTTTGTCTTCGACCTGCGCAACGGCCGCGAACCCCGTCCCCGGACGGTTGAGCGAATCCGCCGCTTCCTGGAGAGCACACGATGATGAAATTGGCGATGTCGCCCGCGGCGGCGGGCCTGCTCCGCGCCCTCCTCCGCAGAGCCGGAGTCGATCGAAATAGGATATTGCTTAGCGATTTCCGCTCAACCGACTGGCGTTCGCTGACTTTCGCCGGCGAGCGCCACCGGATCGACCTGCGCATTCCGGGGCCGGGCGCGGCGGCGGTCGCGCGACTGCTGACCCACGAGCTCGGCGAAGCGGAGTTCACGATCCCCGGCCAGATCGTCGCCGACATCGCCGTCGATGGCGCCATGATCGAGCATCCCGACGGCGCCGTCAGCCTGACCATCGAGGCGCTGACGGTCGAGGAATAGGCTCAGCGCAGGGAGCGGCGCAGGTCGGCGAGCGCGGCGTAGAGCGCATCCGACGCATCCGGGGCGGGCCCTTCAAATTCATGGACGACATGCATGGTGCCGGTCGCCAGGTGGCGGTCGATCCGCTCCTTGAGCTGGCCGGGCGTCGGCAGGGCCGGGTGCGCGAACAATTGGACGACCCGCGAATCCTTCTCCGGCGCGGCGAGCGGGTCGTCGAGCAGCAACGGTTCTTCGTATAAAGTGTCCAGCAGCAATGGCTCCTCGACCTCGACCGGCGCAATCGGGTCGACCGCGAAGCTTGCCATTGGATAAGCACGAACTTCCGGTTTGACCGCGCGCATGGCCAAGACGCCAAGCGCGAAACAAGCTGAGGCGGCCACCATCATCGCCCCCGCCCCGCCAAAACCCAGCGAGGGCGCCAGCTGATAGGCGGCAAAGCCGGCGGCGAGCGCGGGCGCCATTGCCCCGCCCAGCTCCACCAGCCAATCCAACCGGGCCTTGGGTTGCGCATCGTCCATGACCCGCGCGCTACAGCAAAAAGATTTCCAGCCGGTTTAACGCTCCTCGATGGCGGCGATCAGCGCCTCGGTGAAGGCCGCGACATCCTCGGGCGCCTGGGCGGTGATCAGCGTCCCGTCCCGGACGACGCGCTCGTCCGACAGCTCGGCGCCGGCGTTGCGCAAGTCGGTGCGGATCGACCGCCAGCCGGTGGCGCGGCGCCCCCGCAGGACATCGGCCTCGACCAGCAGCCAGGGCCCGTGGCAAATCGCCGCCACCGGCTTGCCTGCCGCGACGAAGGCCTGGACCAGGGCCACCGCTTGAGGATCGGTGCGCAGCGCGTCGGGGTTGATGACGCCGCCGGGCAGGACGAGCGCGTCGAACTCCGCAACCTCGACGTCGGCGATGGTCAAATCGGGGCGAATGGTGCGGCCGGGATCGTCATGGACAGTTGCCTGGATTGGCCTTGGCCTCGGCGAGGCGAGCCGTACCTCGGCACCGCGGTCGATCAGCATCGCGCGCGGCGCGAGCAGCTCGCTTTCCTCGAAGCCGTCGGTGGCCATGATCAGGATGCGGGCGTCGGCGATGCTTGGCATCGGGCCTCCTTGCGCTGGCGGAACAAGCTAGCGCAAGCGGCTTTGTGGCAGTCCATGTTGCGTTTCACCGACCTTTCCGCCCCTGGCATCACCCGCAAGCGGATCGGCCGCGCCTGGGGCTATTTCGGCGCCGACGGCAAGCGCATCACCGATCGCGAGGAGATCGACCGGCTAAACGCCGTCGGCTTGCCGCCCGCCTACGACGACGCCTGGTTCAGCCCCCATGCCAATGGCCATATCCAGGCGATTGGGGTCGATGCGCGCGGGCGCCGGCAATATCGCTATCACCCCGACTATCGCGCCAGGCAGGACGCCGACAAATATGCGGACTGCCGGGAGTTCGGAAAAGCGCTGCCGAAGATCCGCCGCCAGGTGGACAAGGATCTGAAGCGCGCCGCGCTCGACAAAAGCCGGGTCGTCGCCGCCGTCGTCCGCCTGCTCGACGAAGAAAAGATCCGTGTCGGCAACCGCCAATATGCCCGCGACAACCAAAGCTACGGCGCCACCACCTTGCTGTCGCGCCACGTCAAGCGGGCCCATGGCCGGCTGCTGATGCGCTTCGCCGGCAAGCACGGTATCGTCCATGAAGTGCCGCTGACCGACCGTCGCCTGGCCCGCGTCGTCAAGCGCTGCCAGGAATTGCCCGGCCAGATGCTGTTCCAATATATGAACGGCGACGGCGAGCCGCAGGCGGTCACTTCCGCCGACGTCAATGAGTACATCCGTGAGGCGTCTGGCGGCGATTTCACCGCCAAGCATTTCCGCACCTGGGGCGCCAGCGTCATCGCCTTCGAACAATTGCTGGGCAAGGAAGACGACAAAAGGATCAGCGTCGCCACCGTCGTCGAGCCGGTCGCCGAGGCACTTGGCAACACCCCGGCGATCAGCCGCAAGTCCTATATTCACCCGGCGCTGATCGAGGCGACCAAGGATCATCCGCACGACCCGCTCGGCGGCATGAAGCGGCCGCGCGCCCGCAAATGGTTGTCGAGCGCCGAGGTCGGCTTCCTCGCCTTCCTCGGCAAAAGGAAGCGCCGCAAAGCCTAGGAAAGCCGGAACCCTTCGCCCCCGCTGGCTTTGTTCGCGGCAAGGAGAAGGCGAACCGTGCCCGAAATGTTCGAGCTGACCATGCCCTTATGGGAAATCGGCGCCCGTGCGACCATCGTCTATCTGGCGATCATCCTCGTCGTGCGGGTGATGCCCAAGCGCAAGACTGGTCATATCTCGCCGAACGACATGCTGACCCTGATTGTCGTCGGCGGCATGGCGACCGACGCCATCCTCGGCGGCTCGACTTCGGTCGGGGACATCCTGCTGCTGGTCGGGATCGTCATTGCGTGGGGCTATGTCCTCGATCTGCTGGAATTCCGCGTTCCGGCGCTCCGCCGTCTGTTCCGCGAGCAGGAGACGGTGCTGGTCGAGGACGGGCGCCTCGTGCGGCGCAACATGCGCTCGGAAATGGTGACGGAGGATGAGCTGATGGCGGTATTGCGCAAACAGGGGATCAGCGACTTGTCTGGAGTGCGCTCGGCCTGCCTGGAGGCGGACGGCGAGATCAGCGTCATCGGCGCGGCCCGGTGATGGACGCCGCCCGCTGGCAGTGGACCCTGATGTCCGGCCTGTTCACGGCGGCGCTGGCCGTTGTTGCTTTCTTCCTGCCCGACATCGCCTGGCTGCCGCGCAGCGGGCTGGTCGGGTGGCTGCTGCTGCTCGCCGGGATCGCCGAGCTCGCGTTCGGCGCCCTGCGCGGCTTCGATCCGGTCGGCAAGGCGGCGTTCGGGTCGGGATTGCTGACCGCGATTGCCGGTCTGCTGTTCGTCGCCAATCCGGGCGCCGGCTATTTCCCGGTCGCCAACGTCGTCACCGCCTGGCTGCTGGTCCGTGGCGGCTGGATGCTGGCGATGGCGATCCGCCTGCGCTCCAGCCAGCCGCGGATGTGGCTGGCGGCCACCGGCGTCACCGACGTGCTGCTCGGCTTCGTCCTCATCGCCGGCCTGCCCGTGTCGAGCCTGGTCGTCACCATCTTCGGGCCGACGCGGGAGATCGTCGCCAGGTTCGCGCTCATCCTCGCCGCCACCTTCGCGGTCACCGGGATCGCCCAGATCGCCATCGCGCTCGGCCAGCGCCAGGAGCGCGAGTCCGGCTAAGCTTGCCTCGCGCCCGCGTTCCCGCCATTTCCTGCCCATGACCGCCGATCCCGCCATTCCCGCGCTGCGATGGCTCGAAGCCAATCAGCAGAGCCTACCGATCGGCCTCGCCGTCGCCGCCGGCATCGTCGCCGTCATGCTGGTGCTGCGCTGGGTCGGCGGCGCCATGGCCGCCCGCGACCCGCAATGCCTGAGCTGGAAGGGCGTGTTCGGCCGGGTGCTGCTGAAGACCAGCATCGCCTTCATGGTCGTCACCGCGATCGACATCGTCCTCACTTATGCCGCCGCGCCGCCGCGCGTCAGCCGGCTCGTCGACATCGCCTTCATCATCGTCGCCGCTTTGCAGGTCGCCGTCTGGGCGCGCGAATTGGTGCTGGGGATGGTTTCGCACCGGGTCCGCGAGGACACCGAATCGACCCTCGGCAACGCCACCGCGATCATCCGCGTGCTGGCCAGCGTCGCTCTGTTCGCGGTCGCCTTCATCGTCATCCTCGACAATCTCGGGGTCAACGTCACCGCTCTGGTCGCCGGCCTCGGCATCGGCGGCATCGCCATCGGCCTCGCCGCCCAGGGCATTTTCTCCGATCTGTTCGCGGCGCTCTCGATCCTGTTCGACAAGCCGTTCCGCCGCGGTGACACCGTCCGCTACGGCACCACCACCGCCACCGTCGAGCGCATCGGCCTCAAGACCACCCGCCTGCGCGCGGTGACCGGCGAGCAGGTGATCATGGCCAACACCAAATTGCTGGAAAACGAGATCCACAATCTGGCGCTGGCCAGCTCGCGCCGGCAGACGCTGACATTCGCATTGGTTTACCAGACACCGCCGCCCGCGCTTGCCGCCCTTGGCGAGCTCGCGGCGCCGGCGGTCGAGGGCCAGCGCGGCTGCAAGCTGGTCCGCTGCGCGCCGATCAACCTCGGGCCGAGCGGGATCGACTGCGAGTGCGTCTATGACGATCGCTCGAAGGAGCCGGACACGCAGGCCCGCCACAAGGCGGCGATCATCGTCGCGCTTTTGGACGCCTTCGCCGAGCGCGGCCTCGCCCTCGCCTACCCGACCCAGACCACTTTCACCGCCGCTCCCGACGGCACCCTGGTCATGCCCTGGGCGCCGCCGGCCACCGCCTGAGCTTGCGGCCCTCGGGCACGCGCCCTAGAGCCGCAGCCATGCCCATCGCCACCCTCGCCGAGATCACCGCCCGCATCGGCACCGAAATCGGCACCTCGGACTGGATCACCCTCGACCAGCCGCGGATCGACGCCTTCGCCGAGGTCACCGAGGACCGCCAGTACATCCATGTCGACCCTGAGGCCGCGGCCCAGTCCGCATTCGGCGGCACCGTCGCCCACGGCTTCCTGACCCTGTCGCTCTTGAGCCGCTTCGCCGCCGACGTCATGCTGGTCCCGCCGGAACTGAAAATGGCGGTCAATTACGGTTTCAACAACATCCGCTTCCTGGCCCCGGTGCCGGTCGGCGCGCGGGTGCGCGGCATCTTCCGGCTGACCAATATCGAAGAAAAGGGGCCGGGCAAATTGCTGATGCACCATAATGTCATGGTCGACATCGACGTCACCGAGAAACCCGCGCTGACCGCCGACTGGCTCGGCCTGCTTGTGCTTTAAGAAGGAAATCCCAATGGCCACCCGCGACGCCGTCATCGTCTCCACCGCCCGCACCGGCATCGGCCGCGCCTATCGCGGCGCCTTCAACGCCACCCCGTCGCCGACCTTGGCCGCGCACCCGATCCGCGCCGCCGTCGAGCGCGCCAAGCTCGACCCGGCCGAGATTGACGACGTCATCATGGGCGCCGCCTTGCAGCAGGGCGTGCAGACGACCATCGGCCGCACCGCCGCCTTGCGCGCCGGCCTGCCCGTCACCGTCGCCGGCATGTCGATCGACCGCCAATGCGCCAGCGGCCTGATGGCCATCGCCACCGCCGCCAAGCAGGTCATCGTCGACCGCATGGACGTCGTCGTCGCCGGCGGCGTCGAGAGCATTTCCTTGGTCCAGACCGGCGAGATGCGGCTCGGGCCCGACCCGGAGCTGCTGGCGATGCACAACGGCGTCTACATGCCGATGATCGACACCGCCGAGGTGGTCGGCGACCGCTACGGCATCAGCCGCGAGCGCTGCGACGAATATGCCTTGCGCAGCCAGCAGCGCACCGCCGCCGCCCAGGCCGCTGGCAAGTTCGACGACGAGATCATCCCGGTCACCGCAAAAATGGCGGTCAAGAACAAGGAGACCGGCGAGGTTTCGATGCAGGAAATCACGCTGGCGAAGGACGAGGGCAACCGCCCGGAAACGACGCTCGAGGGGCTTGCCAAGCTGGAGCCGGTGCGCGGGCCGGAGAAGATCATCACCGCCGGCAATGCCTCGCAGCTGTCGGACGGCGCCTCGGTCTCGGTCATCATGGACAGCGCGCTCGCCGAGAAGCGCGGCCTGCAGCCGCTCGGCCGCTACCTTGGCATGGCCGTCGCCGGTACCGAGCCCGACGAGATGGGCATCGGCCCGGTGTTCGCCGTGCCCAAGCTCTTGAAGCGCTTCGGCCTCACCGTCGACGATATCGGCCTGTGGGAGCTGAACGAGGCCTTCGCCGTCCAGGTGCTCTATTGCCAGGACCAGCTCGGCATCCCCGACGAATTATTGAACGTCGACGGCGGCGCCATCTCGATCGGCCACCCCTACGGCATGAGCGGCGCCCGCCTCACCGGCCACGCGCTCATTGAAGGCAAGCGCCGCGGCGCCAGGCACGTCGTCGTCACCATGTGCGTCGGCGGTGGGATGGGCGCGGCCGGGTTATTCGAAGTGCTTTGATTACTTCAAATAATTCTCGCCACGGATCCAGCGGCTGGCCAGCCATTTCACACCCTTCGTCACCGGCAGGCCGGCATGCATCATGCGCTCGTCGGGCTCGCCGTCGGCGGTGACGTTGCGAAACACCAGCAGGTCGCCGACGCCGCCGCGAATCTTGACCTTCAAGGTTGGAAACGCGGTCTCGCCGCCTTCGAAATCGGCGTTCAGCCAGATGAGGGCGGTCAGCCGGCGCAGGGCCGAGGGATCGCGAGCGCCGCGCGCATCGTGATGGGGATGATATTGCTGGCCGGGCGCATAGCGCAGGATCGACAAGGGCTCGCCCCACCCCGGCTCGGTCCCGGTCGCGGCGGCGATGCAGCGGTTGATCGCCTGGACGACCAGATCCTCGGCAAGATGCGGGAAGCTGCTGGTGTCGGCGTCGCGGATGGCGTCGATGATCCCCTGGCCGGTGGCCTCGTCAATGACCATCGCCCGCTCCAGCCACGGCGTCCCGAGCAGCATCAGATAGCGGCATTCGGCGGCGCTGAAGAGACCGCGATGGAGGGCGATATACGGGTCGGCCGAGACGACGGCCGGCGCGATTTTGGCGACCCGTTCCTCACAGGTGACATGGTCGAGGAATGCGAGCTGGACCCCGGCGAACCGATCCTCGGCGGCCAATGCCTTGAGCATCGCCTTGGCCGCGTCGAAATCGGCGGGATGACCGATGCCG
>DAIPLM010000080.1:0-7619 GCA_036769205.1 Sphingomicrobium sp. | reverse complement strand
GCCGCCGGCCGCAGCCGCGACCGCTTCGGCAACCCGATGACGCTGACCCTTAAAGGCGAGGTCGAGCCTTATTACGAGGAAGCCAAGCCCGCCGAGGACTGATTAGGACGGACTCTTCGTCTGCGAACTGGGCACCCGGGGCGTTGCGTCGTCGGGGAAGGCCGGTGACCTCCCCTTGCGCCAGTCCCATAATTTCTTCGCGCCCCAGCCGAGCGCCAGCGCGCCGGCCAGCGGGCCGAACCCGCGCCGGGCCACCGCCGCCGCGCCGGCGCCGAGGATCGCGCCCTTGGCGCCGCTGTTCCTGCCGGCGATCCGCTTGCCGATCAGCGCCCCTACTAGCTTGCCCAGCATGATTGGATTCCTTGTCGGTTGACCCTGGCCGCACAGCGCTCGGCGGGGCCGCCGGGTTCCGTGGCGCTTTGTCCCAAATGTCAGTGGGAATTTCCACCAACTTGCCGGCGGATGAACGGCGTCTTCCCTGTTTTTGGCGGAAAACCGGGATTGGCACGGCTCTTGAATTAGGAAGGCATCGGCCCGCCAAACTGGAACCGGCGGGCAAAAAGGGAGAAGACAAATGTTTCGCTCGAACGTCAATCATCACCTGATCGCGCTGTTCGGTGCTTTCCTGATGAGCGCGGTCGCCGTCAGCGCCGCCGTCGGCCCGATCACCGTTCCGACCCAGTCGGCCAGCGTCAATGCTTGAGCTGGAGCCGATCGAGGCCAGGGTGCCGACCCGCACGCCGCGGATGGCCGAGCCCAAGGCGGAGGAGACCACGGTCCGCTTCGCCCCGCTCGCCGGCATCCTCTCCGGCCCGATCTTCACCCGCACACGGGACATCATCGCCGCCAACATGACCGAGCTGCTCGACCGGGCCGAAGACCCGGCGCGCATGATCCGCATGATCATCTGCGAGATGGAAGAGACGCTGGTCGAGGTGCGCGCCACCGCCGCCCGCTCGATCGCCGACATCAAGGAGATGCGGCGGGCGATGGCCCGGCTCGACGCCTTGCAGGGCAATTGGTCGGAGAAAGCCGAGCTGGCGCTGGAAAAGGGCCGCGAGGACCTGGCCCGCGCCGCCCTGAACGAGAAGCAGAAGGCGGCCGACATGGCCGACGGGCTGCGGGCCGAAATGACCGAGATCGAGACGGTCCTGCGCGGCTATGAGAAGGACATCGCCCGGCTCCAGGCCAAGCTCGCCGAGGCGCGCAGCCGCCAGGCGGCGATCGCCAGCCGCATCGAGAGCGCGGTCACCCGCGCCCGGGCCAGCGAGCTGCTGCACGGCAGCCGCACCGAGGAGGCCTTCTCGCGCTTCGAGATCCTCGAGCGCCGTGCCGATTTGGCCGAGGGCTATGCCGACGCGCTTGGGCTGACCGGGCCGAAGAGCCTCGAGGAAGAGATCGCCGAGCTCAAGGCCGCCGACAAGGTCGATGCCGAGCTCGAATCGCTCAAGGCCGCGCTGGCGGCGAAGACGAACTGAAAGGACCAGGGGCCATGTCTCGTTATTCCATGAACCGCCGCGACAAGAAGCTGGCCGGGGTTGCCTCGACCCTGGGCGACGTCTTCAACCTCGACCCGACCTTCATCCGCATCGGCTTCGTCGCCACGGCGGTGATCATCAGCTGGAAGCTGGCTTTGATCGCCTATGTCGCCGCCGGCATTTATTTGCACATGCAGAAGCGCCGGGCGAACGGCCTCGGCGGATCGCGCAAGTCGGATTTCGAACGGATGGCCGAAAGCGGCCAGCGGCGGACCTCGGTCCACGAGCTGCGCACCGAGCTCGACGCCAACGACCGCCGGATGATGGCCATCGACCACCATTTGAATGCCCAGAAAAACCATGAGCTGGCGCGCGAGATCGAAGCGCTGCGGGAGGAGAAACAATGACCGACCCGATCCTGATTGCAACGGTGGCGATGAGCGTCCTCGCGGCCGCCGGGATCGCCGCCTGGGCCGGCCTCAAGGGCTGGCAGGGCTGGCTGGAGCTGAAGCGGATGGAGCTGGTCAGCGGCCGCGCCGAAGCGACCATGCCGGCGACCGGCGGGCGCATCGAGCTGGCGGATTTGAAGGAACGCGTCCGCAAGCTCGAGGCGATCGCCGCCGGCATCGATATTTAATTCAAGAGCCACCCCCGCGCCGGCACCCGAACCGGCGCAGTCCCGAGCGGCCCGGCAGCCCACGCCGGGCCGCTCTTTCGTTTGGGACTGCGAGCGCCGGTCAGAGAATGATCAGGAGATGGTCGGCGCGCCATCATGCCGTTTCTCCGATCGCCCTCCTAGCCCGGGCGACGCCGCACCGAACGCACGCGGCATCGAACTGGATGGAGGAATTTGTCATGAAAACTCTGGCAACAATCGCCGTCGGCGCGCTGGTCATCGCCAGCCCGGCCCCGGCCAATCACATTTTGAACCTCGACACGCCCTATCCGAGCCGTGGGGCTTGCGAGTCCGAGAGCGCCCAATTCAGCAACGACGACGCCGAATCGCTTGTCGAGAGATTTCCGCAGTTTTTCTCCGGCATCGGCGAGGTCAAAAGCTTCCTGACAAGGGCCTTTACCTGTGACCTGGATGAGTCCGATGGCCAATGGTACATCCACGATCATCGTCAGGAAGTGCTCGACAGCGAGTGGTTCCAGCGGCGGTAGGACGGACGGCGCGGAAGAGCTCGGCGGGCGGCGGGGAGGTTGGCCGCTCAGGCCTCCCGGCCCGCGCGTCCCCGTTACAGCCCGAGCCGCGCCGTCAGGCGGATGTCGCGCCCGGCGAGGGGAGCGAAGTCCTTGAGCTGGCTGGTGCTGCGGCGGGCTTCGACGTCGAGCAGATTGTTGCCCTGGAGCGCGAAGCTGAGCGCCGGGTTTTTCTCGAATGGGTGCCAGTCGAGCGCGGCGTTGAGCAGGGTGTAGCCGTCGGTGTCGGTCTCGACCGGTGCCGTGCGGTCGTGGGCGAAGGCGTGCTCGATTTCCAGCCGACCGTCGAACGGGCCGCGCTCGCCGGTCACCGCCGCCGTCGCCCGCAGCGGCGGCATGAACGGTGCCGGGCCGAAGCCGCGGATGGTGGCGTGCACGTAATCGGCCTGCAGCTCGCCGCCCCAGTCGATGCCGATCGCCTGGCCGAAGCGGGCGATGGCCTGGCCTTCGAAACCGTACAAAGTCGCCTTGCCGCCGGCGGTCTGTAACACCGGCAAATCGTCCTCGACCTCACCGGTCGGCGCCGCAAAAATGAAGTTGGAGAAGCGGCTGTAATAGGCATTGGCGATGAGGGTCAACGAGCCAGTCGTGCGACGCAGGCTGATCTCGGCCGAATTGCTCTTTTCGGCCTTGAGGCCGGGGTCGCCGATCTCGAACGAGGCGCTGCCGCCGTGCGGGCCATGGGCGAACAATTCGTCGATCGAGGGCGCCCGCTCGGCATGCGACAGCGATAGACCGGCGCGCCAGCCGGCGGCGAAATCATATTGGCCGCCGACCGAGCCGGAGGCGGTCGTGAACTTGCGGCGGCGAGCGGGCGTGTCGAGCAAGGGGTCGGCGTCGGCCGTCAGCTTGCTGTTCTCGAGGCGGGCGCCACCCTCCAGCCGCCATGGGCCGCTGACCAAGGTCTGGACCGTGAACAGGCCGGCCTGCTTCTGCTCGCTGTCCGGAAGGAATTTCTCCTCGCCGCGGATGCGGGCGTTGCGCTGCAGATACTGAACGCCGCTGGTGCCGCCCCAGCCCGAGCGCTCGCGCTGGACCAGCTCGACGCGGCCTTCGCCGCCCTTGCTGAAGAAGCTCGAGCCGATCTCGCCCGTGTCTTCGATTTCGTCGTGATGATAATCGGAATAGCCGCCGCGGGCGCGGATGTGGCTGAAGAACCCACCGAGCGGGATTTCGGCGCGGGCATCGTAGCGGGTCTGCTCCTGGTCGATGGTCGGGGCTTCGGCCTCGACCGCCGGGTCGAGCGAGTAACGGATCGGCACCTGATATTGCTGATCATGGCGGGTGACCGAGACGCCGAGGTTGAGACCATCGCCGCCGACATAAGCGAAGCCCAGGGCGCCTTCTTTCGACTCCGACCTGGAATTGGGCAGATCGCCCTTGAGATCCGCCAGAGTGCGGATGTCGGGATCGGGGCTGGCGAGCGCCTGGCGGCGCAGTTCCTCCGACAGAATATGGCCGCCAGTGCGCAAGTCGTCGCTCTTCGCCCAATTGCCGTCGACGTGGAGGACGAAGCGGCCGGCCAGCGGGACGTCGAGCGCGCCGTTGGCGAGCCGCTCGTCGGCGGCCGAGCCGTAGCCGAGCAGAAAGTTCACGCCGACGGAATTGTCCGGCAGCCGGCGCGGGATGCGGGTGTCGATGACGTTGATGACGCCGCCGATCGCCGACGAGCCGAACAGCAAAGCGGCGGGGCCGCGCAACACCTCGATGCGCTCGGCGGTGACCGGGTTGATCGAGATGGCGTGATCGGGGCCCGAGCCGGACAGATCGAGCGTGCCAATGCCGTCGGTGAGAACGCGGACGCGGTCGCCGGTCAGGCCGCGCAGCACCGGCGCCGAAGCGGTCGGGCCGAAGCTGGTGGCGGAAACACCGGGCTGGCGGGCGAGGGTCTCGCCGATGCTCGTCCGGACCTCGCGGGTCAGCTTGGCCTGGTCAAGGACGGTGACTCCGCCAAGCGCGTCGGCGGTCTTGCGGCGGACGCCGGTGACGACAACCTGGTCCTCGCCTTCATGGTGGGCATGGGCCGCCGAGCCCGGAGTGGGATCGGCCGCGGTGTCGGCGCTGGCAGCGGCGTCGGCCTCCGCGAAAGCGGGGCTTGGCGAGAGGGCCAAGGCAGCGGCAAGCGCCGCGAGCGAGATCGGGCTTCGGTTCATGGACTTCCGTCGATATGGGCGATTGGAACTGGCGGTGCCGAGGTACGTGTGAGGATATACTATTACAACACCAGTTCGATCAAGGGCCTGAAATCGGGGACGAGCGGATGCATGTGACTCATTTGGAATGCGCGCTGACCGGCGAGCGGCATGAGGCGGGGCGGCTGCACAATCTGTCGCGGACCGGCAAGCCGCTGCTGGTCCGTTACGATTTGGGCGCGGTCCGGCTCGACCCGGCGACGCTGGCGGCGCGCCCGGCCGGCATGTGGAAATGGCGCGAGCTGCTGCCGCTGCCGGCGGGCGTCGAGCCGGTCAGCCTCGGCGAGCCGGAAACGCCGCTGGTGCCGCTGCCGCGCACCGCCGCCCGGGCCGGGGCGAGCAGCCTGATCGTCAAGGACGAAGGCCGGCTGCCGACCGGATCGTTCAAGGCGCGCGGGCTGGCGATGGCGGTCAGCATGGCCAGGCACTTTGGCGTCACGCGGATGGCGATGCCGACCAACGGCAACGCCGGGGCGGCGCTGGCCGCTTATGGGGCGCGGGCGGGAGTTCGGACATTGGTCATCTGCCCGGCCGAGACGCCGGCGATCAATGTCCGCGAGACCGCCGCATACGGCGCCGACGTCTATGTCGCCAACGGCCAGATCGACGAGTGCGGGCGGATCGTCGGCGAGGGCGCGGCGGCCGGCCGCTGGTTCGACTGCTCGACGCTGAAAGAGCCGTACCGGATCGAAGGCAAGAAGGTGATGGGGCTGGAACTGGCCGAGCAATATGGCTGGCGGCTGCCCGACGCCATTTTCTACCCGACCGGCGGCGGCACCGGCCTGATCGGCATGTGGAAGGCCTTCGCCGAGCTGGAGGCGATCGGCCTGATCGGGCCGGAGCGGCCGCGCATGTATGCGGTCCAGGCCGCCGGCTGCGCGCCGATGGTCCGCGCCTTCGAGGCCGGCGAGGAGTTCGCCGAGCGCTGGGAAGGGGCGGCGACGATGGCGACCGGCATCCGAGTCCCCAAGGCGATCGGCGACTTCCTGATCCTGCGCGCGGTGCGCGAGAGCGGCGGCGCCGCCATCGCCGTCGAGGAGGAAGCGATCGCGCAAGGGGTGGAGGACGCGGCGCGCGACGACGGCATGCTGCTGTGCCCGGAAGGCGGGGCGGTGCTGGCCGGCTGGCGCGAGGCGCTGGCGCGCAAGCTAGTCGGCCGGGACGAGCGCGTCGTCCTGTTCAACTGCGCCAATGGCAACAAATATCCGCTACCCGACCGCTCGCGGCCGATGGCGCTGGAAGAGGTGGACGTGGCCAGGCTCTAGGGCCTGAAGATGCGTAAGCCCCGGTAACCGAAGTTACCGGGGCTCCATGCTTCAGGTATTGCTACCAGAAGCACGGATATAAAACCCGCGAGGCACTGCGCGGTTCCGGTGCCAGCGCGGTTTTTTGCGTCAGCTCGCAAATAGCTGTGGATAGTTTTGAACTTGCCGCAGCGCCTCAGAACGCCGAGGCGATGAAGTAGAAGATCGCGGCGACGCTCGCCGATGCCGGGATGGTGATGACCCAGGCGATCATGACGTTGCCGGCGACGCCCCAGCGCACGGCCGAGGCGCGTCGCGCGGCGCCGGCGCCGATGACGCAGCCGGTGATGGTGTGGGTAGTCGACACCGGGATGCCGAGCCACGACGCGCAGATGAGAATGACCGAGCCGCCGAGCGAGGCGCTGAACCCCTGGTGCTGGGACAATTTGGTAATCCGCGTGCCCATCGTCTCGATGATCCGCCAGCCGCCGCTCAAGGTGCCGAGGCCGATGGCGATGTAGCAGCTGATCGCCACCCAGTGGGGGACGTGGAACTCTCCGCGCAGATAGCCGGTCGAGTAAAGCAGCACGGCGATGATGCCCATCGTCTTCTGGGCGTCGTTGAGGCCATGGCCGAGCGAATAGGTCGCCGACGACACCAGGTGCAGCGCCCGGAAGGTGCGCTCGGCCCCGCGGGCGCTGGCGCGCAGGCCGAGCCAGCTGGTGGCGAGCATGATCAGCATCGACAGGACCATGCCGAGCGTCGGCGACAGGACGATGGCGATCAGCGTCTTGTTGAGCCCGGCCCACTGGATGCTTGGCAGGCCGGCATGGGCGACGCCGGCGCCGATGATGCCGCCGACCAGGGCGTGGCTCGATGACGACGGGATGCCCTTGAGCCAGGTGACGACGTTCCAGAACATCGCCCCGACCAGCGCCCCGAACACCACCGCCGGGGTGATCAAATCCTTGTCGACCAGGCCCTTGCCGATGGTGTCGGCGACCTTGTGCAATTCCGGCACCGCCAGCGACAGGAAATATGCGGCGAAGTTGAAGAAGGCCGCGAAGGCGACCGCCCAGGCCGGCGACAGCAGCCGGGTGGCGACGACGGTAGCGATCGAATTGGCGGCGTCGTGCAGGCCGTTCAAAAAGTCGAATGCCAGAGCGATGGCGATAAGGCCGATCAGCAATGGCAGCGCAAGCTCATGCATCGCGCGATGTCCGTTCAGGCATGGTCGATGACGATGCCGTCGATCTCGTTCGCCACATCCTCGAAGGCGTCCACCACGCGCTCCAGATGCTTGAAGACCTCGCGAGCGACGACGAAGCGGATGGCGCTGGTCTGACCGAATTCCTGGAAGGCCTTCTTGAGGCCGACAGCGTGGATGTCGTCGGCGACGCCTTCGAGCTGGACCAGGCGCTCGGTCAGCTCATGGATGCGACTGCCGTTGCGGGTGATGTCACGCAGCAAGGGCATGACCTCGACCGTCAGCGCCGCCGATT
>DAIPLM010000079.1:0-7736 GCA_036769205.1 Sphingomicrobium sp. | reverse complement strand
CGACCCAGCGCCGACTAGCCAATGCCATTCGCGCACTGGCGATGGATGCCGTCGAAGCCGCCAATTCGGGCCATCCCGGCATGCCGATGGGGATGGCCGACGCCGCCACAGCCTTGTTCACCCGCCATCTCAAGTTCGACGCCGCCGACCCGCATTGGCCCGACCGCGACCGCTTCGTGCTGTCGGCCGGCCACGGCTCGATGCTGATCTACGCTTTGCTGCATCTGACCGGCTATGCGCGGCCGACGATCGACGACATCCGCAACTTCCGCCAGCTCGGGTCCCCATGCGCCGGCCACCCGGAGAATTTCGAGCTGGCGGGGATCGAGACCACCACCGGCCCGCTTGGCCAGGGCTTCGCCGCGGCGGTCGGCATGGCGGTCGCCGAGCGCCATCTCAACGCGATTTACGGCGACGATCTCGTCGACCATCGCACCTATGTCATCGCCGGCGACGGCTGCCTGATGGAAGGCATCAACCACGAGGCGGCGGGACTCGCCGGCCATTTGCGGCTCGGCCGGCTGATCGTGCTGTGGGACGACAACAAGATCACCATCGACGGCTCGACCGATCTGTCGCGCAACGAGGACGTGCTCGCCCGTTACGCCGCCTGCGGCTGGCACACGACCGAGTGCGACGGGCTCGACAGCGCCAAGGTCTCGAAGGCGATTGACGAGGCCAACGCCGACGAGCGCCCGTCGCTGATCCGCTGCAAGACGATTATCGGCTACGGCGCCCCCAACAAGCAGGGGACGGCGGCAACCCACGGGGCGGCGCTCGGTGCCGACGAAATCGCCGCCGCGCGGCTGGGGCTCGGCTGGGATTCGCCGCCGTTCGAAGTTCCCGACGATGTCGCCTCCGCCTGGCGCGCCGCCGGATCGCGCGGCGCCAGGGACCGCGCCGACTGGCACCGCCGGCTGGAGTCAAGCGGCAAAAGCGACGAGTTCCTCGCCCGCATGGTGGGCAAGTGCGACGATGCCTGGCTGAAGCCCTATCTGGAGAAATTGCTCGGCGACTCGAGGCCGGTCGCCACCCGCAAGGCATCGGAAATGGCGCTGGAGGCGATCAACGCGGCGATTCCCGCGACCATCGGCGGCTCGGCCGATTTGACCGGCTCCAACAACACCAAGACCAAGGCCATGGAGCCGCTGACCCACAAAAATTACGGCGGCCGCTACATTTATTACGGCATCCGTGAGTTCGGCATGGCGGCGGCGATGAACGGCATGGCCCAGCATGGCGGAATCGTCCCCTACGGCGGCACGTTCCTGGTCTTCTCCGACTACAGCCGGCCGGCGATCCGCCTCGGCGCACTGTCGGGGGCCAAGGTCATCCACGTCATGACCCATGATTCGATCGGGCTTGGCGAGGACGGCCCGACCCACCAGCCGGTCGAGCATCTGCAGGCGTTGCGGGCGATTCCCGGCCTGACCGTCTTCCGTCCAGCCGACGCGGTCGAGACCGCCGAATGCTGGGCGCTGGCGCTGGTCAGCGAGACGCCGTCGCTGCTGGCGCTGACCCGGCAGAATTTGCGGCCGGTCCGGACCAAGGCGGCGAAATCAAACCTGTGCGCGCGCGGCGCCTATCGGCTGAAGGCGGCGGAGGCAGAGCGCAAGGTCATCCTCATCGCCACGGGCTCGGAGGTCGAGATCGCGCTCGACGTCGCCGCCGAGCTTGAAAGCCGGGGCGTAGGGACCGACCTTGTCTCCATGCCGTCCACCGATTTGTTCGACGCGCAGGATGCCGCCTGGCGCGAGGACATCCTGCCCGATGTCTCCAACAAGCAGATCCTGCGCGTCTCGATCGAGGCCGGAATCACCAACGGCTGGGAGCGCTATATCGGCCTGCATGGCCTGAGGATCGGCATCGACCGCTTCGGCGCCTCGGCGCCGGCGCCCGACCTCTACGCATATTTCGGCCTCACGACCGAGGCCATCCTCCCCAAGATCCTGGAGAAATTGGGGAAATAGAATGACCCGTTCGCCCTGAGCTTGTCGAAGGGCTGCACTTCATCCTTGAAGGAACGGTAACTCAGGAAGGACAGGGCTTCGACAAGCTCAGCCCGAACGGAGATTGGAATGACGAAGGTAGCCATTAACGGCTTTGGACGAATTGGACGATTGGTCGCCCGCGCAATCCTCGAGCGGCCCGATTGCGGGCTGGAGCTGGTCGCGATCAACGATCTCGCCGACGCCAAGTCGAACGCCTGGCTGTTCTCGCGCGACAGCGTCCACGGCCGCTTCCCCGGCGAGGTCAGCGCCGAGGGCAATGACCTGGTCGTCAACGGCAAGCGCATCCACGTCACCGCCGAGCGTGATCCCGCCAAGCTTCCGCACGCCGACAATGGAGTCGAGCTGGCGCTGGAATGTACCGGCTTTTTCACCGACCGCGCCGGCGGTCAGAAGCATCTCGACGCCGGCGCCAAGAGGGTGCTGATCTCGGCCCCGGCCAAGGGCGTCGATTTGACCGTCGTCTATGGCGTCAACCACGACAAATTGACGTCGGAAATGACCATCGTCTCCAACGCCAGCTGCACCACCAACTGCCTGGCGCCGGTCGCCAAGGTCCTGAATGACACGATCGGCATCGAGCGCGGGCTGATGACTACCATCCACGCCTACACCAACGACCAGAAGATCCTCGACCAGATCCATCCCGACATGCGTCGGGCCCGGGCGGCCGCGATGTCGATGATCCCGACCACGACAGGCGCGGCCCGCGCCGTCGGCGAGGTGCTGCCTGAATTGAAGGGCAAGCTCGACGGCTCGTCGGTGCGCGTCCCGGTGCCCGACGGCAGCCTCATCGACCTGACGTTTACGCCAAGCCGCGACACCAGCCGCGACGAGGTCAATGCGGTCTTGAAAGCGGCGTCGGAGAAAGGGCCGCTCAAGGGCATCCTCGTCTTTACCGATGAGCCCCTGGTCTCGATCGACATCGTCCACACGCCGGCCTCGGCCATCGTCGACAGCCTCGAGACCGCGGTCATCGAAGGCAAGCTTGTCCGCGTCGTTGCCTGGTACGACAATGAATGGGGCTTCTCGAACCGCATGGTCGACACGGCGCGGGCGATGGCCCAGCTGGCCTGAATGGCCAGCTTCAAGACCCTCGACGATCTGCCGGACGACTTGGCCGGCAAGCGCGTGCTGGTGCGCGTCGACCTCAACGTGCCGATGGATGGCGCCAAGGTCACCGACGACACGCGCCTGCGGGCGATGCTGCCGTCCGTGCTCGAGCTCAGCGACAAGGGTGCCATCGTCCTACTGCTCTCGCATTTCGGCCGGCCGAAGGGGCGCAGCCGGCCCGACATGTCGACGGCCCTGCTGGTCAAGCCGCTGGCCGAGCTGGCCGGCCGCTCGGTGCGCTTCATCGAGGATTGCCAGGGCCCGGAAGCGGCGCGGGCGATCACTACCATGCTCCCCGGCGACATCGGTATCCTCGAAAACACCCGTTTCCACGCCGGCGAGGCGAAGAATGACCCCGAGCTGGCAAAGGCGATGGCGGCGCTTGGCGATTACTACGTCAACGACGCCTTCTCCGCCGCCCACCGCGCACACGCCTCGACCGAGGGCGTCGCCCACTTGCTGCCCGCCTTCGCTGGCCGGGCGATGGAAGCGGAGCTGGGCGCGTTGAAAAAGGCGCTCGGCAATCCCGAGCGACCCGTCGCGGCGGTGGTCGGCGGCGCCAAGGTTTCGACCAAGCTCGCCGTGCTCGGCCATCTGGCCGGCCAGGTCGAGCATCTGATCATCGGCGGCGGCATGGCCAACACGTTCCTGGCGGCGCGCGGCGTCGATGTCGGGAAATCCTTGTGCGAGAAGGACTTGCTTGGCGAAGCGGAGGGTATCTTCGAGCGCGCCGAAGCCGCCGGCTGCACCGTCCATCTGCCTTATGACGTGGTAGTGGCGAAGGAGTTCGCGCCCAATCCGCCAAGCCTGCGCACCTGCAACGTCCACGAAGTCGCGGCCGACGAGATGATCCTCGACCTCGGCCCGGCGGCGGTCGAGGCACTGGCCGACGTCCTAAAGAATTGCCGGACTTTGGTGTGGAACGGGCCGCTCGGTGCGTTCGAGACGCCACCGTTCGACGCGGCGACGGCGGCACTGGCGAAAACCGCGGCGGCGCTGACCCAGGACGGCAGCCTGGTTTCGGTGGCCGGCGGCGGCGACACGGTCGCGGCATTGAACCAGGCCGGCGTGACAGATGATTTCACCTTCGTCTCGACCGCCGGCGGGGCGTTCCTGGAATGGATGGAGGGGCGGACCTTGCCGGGAGTCGCGGCGCTGGAGCGAGCCGCGTGATCACCATCCAGAATATCGACCATGTCGTGCTGCGGGTCAGCGACCTCGACAAGGTCGCCAGCTTCTACGTCGACGTGCTGGGCGCGCGGTGGGAGAAGCGCCAGGAAGCGATCGGGCTCTACCAGCTGCGCGCCGGCACCTCGCTGCTCGACCTGGTGCCGGTCGACGGCAAGCTTGGACGCATGGGCGGCGCCGCGCCCGGCAAGGAGGGTCGCAACGTCGACCATATCTGTTTCAGGGTGCTGCCCTGGGACGGCGAAGCGATCCTGGCGTTTCTGGCCGGACACGGCATCGAAACCGAGATCGTGTCGCGCTACGGCGCCGACGGCGACGGGCCGTCGATCTATCTGGCCGACCCCGAAGGCAATAACCTCGAGCTCAAGGGACCGCCATGGGCGCCGGTCCCGAACCTTGGAAAATGAGGACTGAAGCGATGCAACAGAGTGAAATGCAGGCGAAGATCCGGGACGGCGAAGGCTTCATCGCCGCCTTGGACCAGAGCGGCGGGTCGACGCCCAAGGCGCTCAAGGGCTACGGCTACCAGGGCGACGAATGGTCTAGCGACGAGGAGATGTTCGACCTCATCCACCAGATGCGCAGCCGAATCATCACCTCACCCTGCTTCGGCGGCGGCAAGGTTATCGGCGCCATCCTGTTCGAGCGGACCATGGACGGAACGGTCGACGGCAAGCCGGTGCCGCGCGCTCTGATCGAGCAGGGCGTCGTCCCGTTCATCAAGATCGACAAGGGGCTGGAGGACGAAGCCGACGGCGTCCAGTTGATGAAGCCGATGCCGGAGCTCGACGCGCTGCTCACCCGCGCCCGGACTCTTGGCGTGTTCGGCACCAAGGAACGCTCGGTCATCCACCTCGCCAACCACGCGGGCATTGCCGCCATCGTCGCCCAGCAATTCGAGGTCGCGGCCCGAGTGCTGGCGCACGGCATGATGCCGATTATCGAGCCGGAAGTCAGCATCGCCAGTCTCGAGCGGGCCGAGGCCGACCGCATCCTGCTGGCGGAAATCCTGGAGAACCTTGAGTCGCTTCCCGCCAGCGCGCAGGTGATGCTGAAGCTGACCATTCCCTCCGAGCCCGGCTTGTTCGAGCCTTTGGTCGAGCATCCCAAGGTGTTGCGCGTCGTCGCTTTGTCGGGCGGTTTCAGCCGCGAGGAGGCCTGCCGCCAGCTGGCCCGCAACCCCGGCATGATCGCCAGCTTCAGTCGCGCCTTGCTCGCCGATCTGCGCCATCACCAGGGCGACGACGAGTTCGACCGCACGTTGCGGTCGGCGATCGACGACATCCACGCCGCCTCGACGGAGAAGGTGTCGGCCTGACGTGGACAGCGAGCCGTTCGATCCCGCCGCGATTCCGCCGCCGCCAAGGACGGAAGCGGCGAAGCTCTATTTGATCAGCCCGCAGGATGTCGGCGGCGGCTTTCCCGACCATCTGCGGGCGGCGCTCGAAGGCGGCGACGTCGCGGCGTTCCAGCTGCGGGTGAAAGACGTCGAGGAGCATCGGCTGGCGCGGCTTGCCGAACCGCTGCAGCGGCTGTGCGCGGACCATGACTGCGCTTTCATCGTCAACGACAGCATTGCGCTGGCCAAAAGGCTGGGTGCGGATGGCGTCCATCTCGGCCAGTCTGACGGCGACCCGCGCGAGGCCCGCGCCCTGCTTGGGCCGGCGGCGCAGATCGGCCGCACCTGCCACGACAGCCGCCATTTGGCGATGGAAGCGGGGGAGGCGGGCTGCGACTATGTCGCGTTCGGTGCCTTCTACCCGACCACCACCAAGCCGTCGCACTACCGGCCGAAGCCGGAAATCCTTAGCTGGTGGGCGTCGCTGTTCGAAATCCCGTGCGTCGCCATCGGCGGCATAACGCCTGACAATGCGTTGCCGTTGCTCAACGCCGGCGCCGATTTCATCGCCGTCTGTCAGGCGGTCTGGGGACAGGACGACCCCGGCGCCGCTGTCGCCCGTTTCAACCAGCTCTTCGCGCTTCCTGGCTGACCGCCCTTTGACCGGGCGGGCGCCGCTGGTTATAGGCGCGGGGACGGACGCGGCGGCAGGCTCGACAGCCGCCGCCGCCTGATTTTCAAGGGGATGACGAAGTGAGCGAGCGCGTTGCGCGGCACGGCCTTGGCGCACAGGGAATCGAGACCAGCGCCAAGGTCCATTGGAACCTGACGACCGCGCCTTTGGTCGAGCTGGCGATCGCGCGCGGCGAGGGCGAGCTCGCCAAGGATGGGCCGCTGGTGGTCAAGACCGGCACCCACACCGGCCGCGCCGCCAAGGACAAGTTCTTCGTCCGCGACGCCGAAACCGAAAATAGCATCTGGTGGGGCAAGACCAACAAGGCGATGACGCCCGAGCATTTCGCCGCGCTCAAGGGCGATTTCCTCGCCCATCTCAAATCGATCGACAGCTTGTTCGTCGCCGACCTCTACGGCGGCTCGCAGCCCGAGCACCGCGTCAAGGTGCGGATGATCAACGAATATGCCTGGCACAGCTTGTTCGTCCGCACCATGCTGGTGCGGCCGGAAGCCGGCGAGCTGGCGGATTTCGTCCCCGAGTTCACGGTCGTGGATTTGCCCAGCTTCCGCGCCGACCCGGCCCGTCACGGCTGCCGCAGCGAGACGGTGATCGCCGTCAACCTGAGCGAGAAGCTGATCCTGATCGGCGGCACCGAATATGGCGGCGAGATGAAGAAATCGGTGTTCGGGCTGCTCAACTACATCCTGCCGACGCAGGGCATCATGCCGATGCACTGCTCGGCCAACATCGGCCCGAAGGGCGACACCGCCATTTTCTTCGGCCTCAGCGGCACCGGCAAGACGACTCTGTCGGCTGATCCCAACCGGACCCTGATTGGCGACGACGAGCATGGCTGGTCGGACACCGCGGTCTTCAATTTCGAGGGCGGCTGCTACGCCAAGATGATCCGCCTGTCGGCCGACAGCGAACCGGAAATCTACGCCACAACCAAGAGGTTCGGCACCATCCTCGAGAATGTCGTCATGGACCCGCTGACGCGCACCCTCGACCTCGACGACAACAGCCTCGCCGAGAACAGCCGCGGCGCTTACCCGATCGAGTTCATCCCCAATTCGTCCGAGGCGAACATGGGGCCGGTGCCGCGCAACGTCGTCATGCTGACCGCCGATGCCTTTGGCGTGCTGCCGCCGATCGCCCGGCTCACCCCCGACCAGGCGATGTACCACTTCCTCTCCGGCTACACCGCCAAGGTGGCGGGGACGGAAATTGGCGTCACCGAGCCGGAAGCGACCTTCTCGACCTGCTTCGGGGCGCCGTTCATGCCGCGCCATCCGTCGGTCTATGGCAATCTCCTGAAGAAGCGCATCGCCGAAGGCAGCGTCGACTGCTGGCTGGTCAACACCGGCTGGACCGGCGGCAAATATGGCGTCGGCAAGCGCATGCCGATCAA
>DAIPLM010000078.1:6709-7902 GCA_036769205.1 Sphingomicrobium sp. | reverse complement strand
AGACGTCGTTCAGATACATGGCGATCGGGTCGTCGCTCTTCTCGCCCAGCCCGAACGCCGCCGAGGGCGCGGTCGGGGTCAGGATGACGTCACATTGCTGGAACGCCTCGGTGAAGTCGCGCTTGATCAGGGTGCGCACCTTCTGCGCCTTGGTGAAATAAGCGTCGTAGAAGCCGGCCGACAGCACATAGGTGCCGATCATGATCCGCCGTTTGACCTCGGCCCCGAAGCCGGCGGCGCGGGTGGCGGCATACATGTCGTCGAGCGTCTTCACGCCCGTCTCGCGCAGCCCGTAGCGGACCCCGTCATAGCGGGCGAGGTTGGACGAGGCCTCGGCCGGGGCGATGATGTAATAAGTCGGCAGCGCGTGGGCGGTGTGCGGCAGGCTGATTTTCACTGGCTCGGCGCCGGCGTCGCGTAGCCATTCTACCCCCTGGTCCCACAGGGCGTCGATCTCGGACGGTACGCCGTCGATGCGATATTCGGTCGGGATGCCGACCTTCTTGCCCTTCAAATCCCCCGACAATCCGGCTTCCCACTTCGGCACCGGTACGTCCAGCGAGGTGGCGTCCTTGGCGTCGAACCCGGCCATGACTTCGAGCAGAATCGCGCAATCGCGCACCGTCTTCGCCATCGGCCCCGCCTGGTCGAGCGAGCTGGCAAAGGACACGATCCCCCAGCGTGAACAGCGGCCATAGGTCGGCTTGATCCCGCAAATGCCGGTGAAGGCCGCCGGCTGGCGGATCGAGCCGCCGGTGTCGGTGCCGGTGACTCCCGCCGCCAGCCCCGCCGCCACAGCCGCCGCCGAGCCGCCCGACGAGCCACCGGGAGTCAGCGCCGCATTGCCGCCGTCGTTGCGCTTCCATGGGGAAATCACCGGGCCATAGGCGCTGGTCTCGTTCGACGAGCCCATGGCGAACTCGTCCATGTTCAATTTGCCAAGCATGCCCGCGCCGGCTGCTTTCAGCTTGCCGGAGACGGTGCTTTCGTAGGTTGGCTTGAATCCTTTGAGGATATTCGAGCCGGCGGTGGTGTCGACACCCTCGGTCGCGAATAAATCCTTGATGCCGAGCGGCACGCCCGCCAGCGGCTTCAACGTGCCGGCCGAGCGCGCCCGGTCAGCCGCCTCAGCCGCAGCCAGTGCCAGCTCCGGCGTCTCGACCGTATAAGCATTAAGCGCCCGCCCGGCGGCC
>DAIPLM010000078.1:0-6699 GCA_036769205.1 Sphingomicrobium sp. | reverse complement strand
CAGCCACGGCGGCGTTGTAAGCCTCGGCCACCTCCCGCGCCGAGAAGTCGCCGCCGGCAATTCCGTCGCGAAGCTCGGCGATGGTCTTCTGGGTGAGTTCGCTCACTCGATCACCTTGGGCACGGCGAAGAAACCGTGCTGCGCGTCGGGCGCGTTCTTGAGGATTTCGTCACGGCAATCGCCGTCGTTCACCACGTCATCCCGCAGCCGCAACTCGTTGGCGATAACGGCGGTCAGCGGCTCGACGCCGTCGGTGTCGACCTCGGCCAATTGCTCGACCCAGCCCAGGATATTGTTGAATTCGGGCACCATCGCCTCGACCTCGGCATCGCTCACGGCGATGCGCGCGAGCTTGGCGACGTGGCGCACCTGATCGGCATTGACGGACATGGGGTCTTTCGTTGTTTCCGGGCCGGCAAGCGGCCCGCTGGCGCGATAGCGGCGGGGAGTTGCGGCTTCAAGCGAAGTTGCTAGGGCGCCCCCATGTGCGCCCGCCGCTTCCTCATTGCCATTTTCGTGCTTACCTTGCTGGCCGTGGCCGGGGCGTTCGCGATATTCGAGTGGGGCGGGCAGTTGCTGCTCAAGTCGGCGACTCCACAGGGGCATTTCCAGGCCAAGGCGGCGGGCGGCGGGCCGGATTATGCGCGGGACGCCAGCTGGATCGCGCGTCCGGGCCTCGCCGACGACCCGTCGCAATGGCTGCCCGAGGGTGTGACGGCTGAGCAAGCGACCAAGTCGGCGGCGGTCTTCTTCGTCCATCCAACCACCTATCTCGAGCGTGACCGCTGGAACGGGCCGGTCGCCGATCGCGACAGCCAGGACCGCGCGAGCCTGTTCGTCCGCAGCCAGGCGAGCGCCTTTAACGGCATCGCGGAGATCTGGGCGCCCAAATACCGCCAGGCGGCGTTCGGCGCCTTCCTGCTCAGGAGTGAGGATGCCAACCGGGCGCTCGATTTGGCCTATGGCGACGTCGAGCGCGCTTTCGACCTGTTCCTCGCGGCTCAGCCGCGCAAGCGGCCAATCATTCTCACCGGCCACAGCCAGGGCTCGCTGCATCTGTTGCGGCTGCTAGTCGACCGCAAGGACCAGCTGAAGGGCCGGCTGGTCGCGGCCTACGCGCCGGGGTGGCCGATCGGCATCCAAGCCGATTTGCCGGCGACCGGCCTGCCCGCTTGCGCCTCGCCCGGCCAGACCGGCTGCGTCGTCAGCTGGCAGAGCTTCGCCGAGCCGGCCAGCACGGCGCTGGTCACCGGCTCCTGGGTCGGCACGCTGGGGCTGTCCGGCACCAAGCGGACGGTGAAGGACATGTTGTGCGTCGATCCGATCGGTGGGACGCTCGGCGGCCGCTCGCCACCGCGCGCCAATCCGGGGACCCTGGTGCCGTCCGCCGACCTTTCCAGCGCCAGGCTCGTGCCCGGCCAAATCGGCGGCCATTGCGACAAAGGCTTCCTCAAGATCGACGGCGCCATCCCGGCGATGGGGCCCTATGTGCTGCCCGGCAACAATTACCACGTCTATGATTATGCTCTGTTCTGGGGCGCGGTGCGGCGCGACGCCAAGCGGCGGCTGGCGGCGTGGCGGTGATTTCGGGCGACGCCGGGCAGTTCGCCGCCGCCTTGCCGCGCGGCGGCGTGCTTGCCGGGCTCGACGTCGGCACCAAAACCATCGGCCTCGCTCTGTGTGACGCCGAATGGCATTTCGCCGGTCCCGCCGACACCCTCCAGCGCGGCAAGTTCACTAAAGACCTGGCGGCGCTCGCCGGCTTCATTGCCGTCCACCGGGTCGCCGGGCTGGTCGTCGGTTTGCCGCTCAACATGGATGGCAGCGACAGCCCTCGCACCCAGTCGGTCCGCGCCTTTGCCCGCAACCTTGCCCCGCTAGGCAAACCCGTCCTCCTCTGGGATGAGCGCTGGTCGACCCAGGCAGTCGAGCGGGCGATGGTCGACGCCGACGTCAGCCGGGCGAAGCGCGCCGACGCGATCGACAAGCTCGCCGCCGCCCATATCCTGCAGGGCGCGATCGACGCGCTGGCCAATCTGCCGCGCGAACGCTAGGCAGCGCGCTCATGGATCTCCTTGCGATCGATGACCTCAGCGACGCTGAAATCGGCCATATTCTCGACGAGAGCGAGCGCTGGTTCGCGTTCAATCGCCAGCCGCGCCGCAACGACCGCCGGCTCGACGGCCTGACGATCTTGAATGCCTTTTTCGAGAACTCGACCCGGACCCTGCTCAGCTTCGAGATCGCCGCCCGGCGGCTCGGGGCGCAGGTGGTGACGATGCGGGTCGAGCAGAGCTCGATCAAGAAGGGCGAGACGCTGGAGGACACGGCGCGGACCTTGAACGCGATGCGCCCCGATGCCCTCGTCATCCGCCACGACACCACCGGCGCGCCGCGCCTCGTCGCCGGCATCATGGAATGCGCGGTAATCAACGCCGGCGACGGCACCGGCGAGCATCCGACCCAGGCGTTGCTCGATGCCGCCGCGCTCAAGCACCGCTTCGGGCGGATCGAGGGGCTGAAGGTCGCCATCTGCGGCGACCTCGCTCACAGCCGCGTCGCTCGCTCCAACGCGAAATTGCTGCCCCGGCTCGGCGCCGAAATCCGCCTCGCGGGGCCGCCGTCCTTGATCCCGCCGGAATTCAATCGCTCGGGCGCGATCGACGAGGCGGTGGCGGGCGCCGATGTGGTGATGATGCTGCGGGTCCAGCGCGAGCGGCTGGAGGAGGATTTGAACGATGCTCCGGGCGAATATCTGGCGCGCCATGGCCTGACCGCGGAGCGGCTGGCCACCGCGGCGCCGAATGCGGTCGTCATGCACCCCGGCCCAATCAACCGCGGCGTCGAGATCGACGGCGCTCTGGCCGACGACCCCGACCGGTCGTTGATCACGCTTCAAGTCGAAATGGGCGTGGCCGTGCGGATGGCCTGCCTGGAACTGCTGACCGTCGAGCGGCTTGGGGCCGCTTAGAGCGAGGCGATGCGGACCGGCGCGTCGCCGGCGACGGTGCGGACGAAGCAACTGGCGCCGGCGCCCTGCAACGCCTCGCAGAAATCGCGGGCATCGTCGTCGCTGGCGAAACCCTGGACCGACAGGCGGTAAACCAGGCCCTTGGCGCTGTCGAACCGGGCGGTGGCCGGCGAATAGCCGCGCAGCGCCGGATATTTCTTTGCGAGCTTGCCCCAGGCGACACCGACGAAAGAGTGCGAGGCATAGGCGCCGAGCTGGACGACCGATTTGCTGTTGCCGCGCGCGACCTTGGGGAAGCTCGCCTTGCGGACCGGCGGCCGGCTGTCGGCGAAGCTGGCGGCGCGGGGGCTGAGCGCCGGCTTGGCCGCGGCGACCTTGGCGGCGACTCGCTTGGGTTGGGGCTTGGGCGCCTCGATGACGGGAGCCGCAGCGGGCTCGGGGGCGGCGGCGAGGACCGGTGCCGGCTCCGGCAGCGGAGCGGCGGCATATTCGACCGGCAGTGGCGCCGGCGCCGGCGCTTCGGCGACCAGCACGGGTTCGGGTTCGGCGACCGGGACGGCGACCGGCTCGGCGGCGGCCTGGCGGCTGTCCTGCGGGTTCAGCGCCAGCCGTACCGGCTGGCCGGGGTCGGCGGCGGCCGGCGTGACGCCGGTCAGCGCCGCCACTTGGTCATAGGCATGGGCCGGCTTGGCGAAAGTCATCCACTGCTGGATGCGCCCGTCGAGCTGGTCGGCGGGGACATCCTGGGCGGCGACCGTCCTCGCCGCGTCCCACTCACCCTGCAGCGCATAGGCCAAAGCCAGGTTCTGACGGGCCCGGGAATCGGCACCGACGGCGCGGGCCGCGGTTTCGAGTACGTTGGCGGCTTGATTGGGCTGTCCGGCCAGCGCCAGCGCCAGGCCATAGTCGGAAGGGTCGAGATAATCGCGGGCGGCGTCGAGCTGGGCCAGCGCCTCTCCGCTCTTGCCCTGGGCGATGCTGACCAGCGCCAGTTTGAGGATCAATTGCGGTTGATTGGGCAGCAGGCTCAACGAATCCTTGTAGGCGGCTTCGGCCGATGCGAAGCGGCCGCCGGCGAAATAGGCGTTGCCGAGCAAGCCGCGGAAGCCGGCGTCGCGCGGGCTGTTGGCGACGGCGCGCTCGGCGAGGTCGACCGCGACGGCGGTGTCGCCCTTCTCCAGCGCCGCTTGGGCGCGGGTGGCGATGCCGATGTTCGACGTGTCGACCTTGTCGCCGAAGATGGAGGCGCTGTGTGGGCCGTTGGCGCCCGGCGTCGAGCAGGCTGCCAGCGCGCCGACCAATCCCAGCGCGGTGAGTGCGGATCCGAACGACTTCACCATCTCAAATCACCTCTTGGTTCAGGCTTGCTTACGCTTTGCCGGCGCCCGCTCGGCCATCGAGTCCAGCTCTGGCATGTCCGCCAGCAGGCGATCGACCGCGTCGGTCACCAATTGCTGCGCCGAACGGCCTTGGACGGCGCAGGCCAGCCGCAGTTTCAGATGCCGCGCCGGGTCGAGGCGCAGGGTGAAGGCGGCCTTGCCATTGGCGCCGGGCTGCGAGCGCGGCTTGGCCTGGCGACGAGGAACGGCGACGACCACCGGCCTCGCCGCGACCGGTGCCGGAGCGGGCTCGGCGACGACGGCGATCTCCGGCTCGTCGCCATCGACCAACTCCGCGGTCTCGTCATAATCCTCGTCGATTTCCTCATCATCCGCTTCGTTGGCGACGGTGAGGCGATCGCTGATCTCGGCCTGCTGCTCGTGGACCGGCGAGCCGACCGGAGTTAGCGCGGCGAGCGGGTTGCGCAGCGGGTGCGGGGCCAGTTCTTCGCCGAAAGCGTCATGTTCGGGATCGCGCTCGGCTTCGGCGGCCTTGGGAGGCTCGAAACCCATGTCGTTCCAGCCGAGGTCCTCGAGGCCGGCGCCGGCCTGGCCGCCAAAGCCCTGGGGCCGCATCGCCGGGCGCGCGGCGCCCTTGCGGGCCAGCAGCCCGGAAGAGAGGGAGGCGAAGGGCTTGGGTTCGCTTTTCATCACTGCATACGCCCCTTACTGGCCGACGACGCGGCGACCGAAACCACCCATCGGGCGCGGCGCGGCGGCGGTCGGGGCCGCGTTCGGCGCCGCGAACACGGTGCGGCGGAAATTCTTCTCGAGCCGATCGGAGATATAATCCCACAGCTCGATGACCTCCTTGGCGGAACGGCCGTTGGGGTCGACTTCCATGACGGTGCGGCCGTCGATCATCGAGGCGGCAAAATCGGTGCGATGATGGATGGTGACCGGGGCGACGGTGCCATGCTGCGACAAAGCGACGGCGGCCTCATAGGTGATCTTGGCCTTGGGGGTGGCGCCGTTGACGACGAACAGCAACGGCTTGCCGGCGCGGTCGCACAAATCGACGGTGGCGCCGACGGCGCGCAGATCGTGCGGGCTGGGACGGGTCGGGATGACGATCAGCTCGGCGACGGCGATGACGCTCTGGATGGCCATGGTGATCGCCGGCGGAGTGTCGATCACGGCGAGGCGGAAGCCCTGCTGGCGAAGCACCTCGAGGTCGGAAGCGAGCCGCGCGACCGTGGTCTGCGCGAACGCGGGCATGTCGTCCTGCCGCTCGTTCCACCAGTCGGCCAGCGAGCCTTGCGGGTCGATGTCGATCAGGCAGACGGGGCCGGCGCCGGCCAACTGCGCTTGCACCGCCAGATGCCCGGACAGGGTCGTCTTGCCCGATCCGCCCTTCTGCGATGCCATTGCCAGAACGCGCATTCTCTTCCCCTCGCCTTTATGACGCTGATCAGGCTGCCACCTGACAGGAAAGCCCCTAAATATTGGTTAATGGCGTCCCGACCTTGTTGCCGGGGCTTCACTTTCGGTAAGCTATGGCCGAGGCCCCATTTGGAGCAGCGTTTCGCTGATGACGTTACGGACAATCCTGCTAGCCTTTTGCCTCGGCCTCGCCGCGCCGGCGGTGGCCGCCGGGCCAAGCGTCAAGGCCGGAGTCGAGGCCTGGCAGAAAGGCGACCATGCCGGCGCCGTTGCCATCTGGCGCAACCTGGCCGGCAAGGGCGATGCCGACGCCGCCTTCAATCTCGGCCAGGCTTATCGCCTCGGCCGCGGCGTCCCGGCCGACAGCAGCCAGGCGAAAAAATGGTTCGAGGCGGCGGCCAACAAGGGCCATGTCGACGCCCAGGTCAGCCTCGGGCTGCTGTTGTTCGACAATGGCGACCGGGTTGAGGCGATGAGTTGGCTGCGGAAGGCCGCCGACAAGGGCGAGCCGCGCGCCTTGCTGGTGGTCGGCACCGCTTTGTTCAACGGTGACGGCATGAAGCAGGACCCAGTCCTCGGCTATGCGTTCGTCAGCCGCGCCGCCGCACAAGGCCTGGCGCCGGCCAAGTCGACTCTGGCCGAAATGGACAAGATCATGACGGTCGAGGAGCGCCGGCGGGGCGTGGCGATGGCCATCGCCATGGCCAAGGCACCCGCGCCGGCCCCGTCCAAGGCGAAGTTAGCCGCCAAGGTCGCGCCGCCCGCCAAGCCGGTGGCCAAGGTCGCTGGAACCGCCAAGGCCGAGGCGAGCGCGCGCGGTGCCTGGCGAGTCCAGCTCGGCGCCTTCTCGGCGCGTGGCTCGGCGGAGGCCCTGTTCCGCAAGCTGGCCGGCAATGCCGCGCTCGGCGGCCGCCAGCCTTATTATGTGCCGGCGGGAAAAGTGACGAGGCTTCAGGCCGGACCTTT
>DAIPLM010000241.1:919-2211 GCA_036769205.1 Sphingomicrobium sp. | reverse complement strand
GACAGCGACTTCGTCGGCTCGGGCGCCTCGACTTTGGCGGTCGATTTCGGCGGCGGCGATGCCGACTTGCTGGTGATCAACGGCGCCGCCAGCGGCACCACCGCGGTCGACGCCGATTATGCCGGCGGCGGCCTCATCAACCTCGATGGGGCGCTGGTGGTCGATGCCACCACCGCCACCGCCGGCGCCTTCGTCATGGGCGATGCCACCGGGTTTGGGCCGCTGGTCGATGTCGACCTGGTCCAGGATGGCTCGGACTTCTTCCTGATCTCGGCGCCCAACGCCTCGGCGTTTGATCCGCTGGCGATCCCGGCGGTCGTGGGCACATTGTGGTACCAGAGCGCCGACGAGGTCCTGGCCGAAACCCACAAGCCCGCCACCACCGAGGGCTTCAGCTTCTGGGGCGATGCTTATTACAGCCAGGATGAAGTTGGCGGCAACAACGACGCCGGCGACTTCGATTTCGATATCGATGACGAGATGGACATCAAGCGTCACGGCATCCAGCTTGGCGTCGATTATGGCTTCGGCGGCGCTGCCCGCGTCGGCCTGACCGGCGGCTACGCCTGGGCCAAGGCCGACAATGACAGCGACCTGACCGATGTCGGCATCAAGGCCAAGGGCTGGAACATCGGCCTCTACGGTCAGTTCGGCGGGATCACCGGGTTCCACGGTGAAGCCTTGTTCAAATATGACCGCTACGACGCCGATTTCGACGACGGCGTGTTCGACGGCGTCGACTTCGACATCAAGGAGACCGGTATCGACGGTTCGCTCGGCTATCGTTTCGGCATGAGTGACACGGCGACGATCGACGCCAGCGTCGGCCTCAGCCACGTCACCACCAAGGTCGACGACATCGACGCCTTCGGCTTCAATTACGACATGGGCAAGATGACCTCGACCCGCGGCCGGGCCGGGATTCGGGCCGTGTTCGGCGGTGGCTGGGCGCCGTATATCGACGGCACCGTCTATCATGAGTTCGACGGCGACGCCGACTTCGAAGTGTTCGACGGCGGCTCGACGTTCGATTTCGACACCAACGGCAAGGCGACCTGGGTCCGCCTCGAAGCCGGCCTCAGCGGCAACGACGGGCCTGGCCCGATTCTCGCCGCCTGGGGTGACCTTGGCGACAAGCAGGGCTTCGGCGTCCGCGCCGGCTGGCGCCTTGGTGGTGGGGTGAGGGAAGCGGCACCGCCGCCGCCGCCGCCGCCGCCACCGCCGCCGCCGCCGCCCCCGGCAACTCAGACCTGCCCCGACGGCTCGGTAATCCTGGCGACGGACATGTGCCC
>DAIPLM010000241.1:0-909 GCA_036769205.1 Sphingomicrobium sp. | reverse complement strand
GCCGCCGCCGCCGCCGCCGCCGCCGGAGCCGGAACGCGGCTAAGCTTCGGCGAAGTTGAAATGAGGGACGGCGGCTCCGCGAGGGGCCGCCGTCTCCTTATGGGCGCGGACGCGATAGGTTTGTGCCGATGGGGGGCGGACGATGAAGCGGCTAATGGCACTCGCAGTCTTGGGGGTTTCGACAATGGCTCAGGCAGATGGCATCCAACGCATCGGCGAGCCGATGCTGAACGGGCAGCGGCTCCCCTTCTCCAGCGCGGTCAGGGCCGGGGACACGGTCTATCTATCGGGGCAGATCGGGTTCGGGGCGGACGGCAAACTGCCCGCCACGATGGACGCACAGGCGCGGCTGGCGATGGACAATCTCGGCAGCGCGCTGAAACAGGCCGGCCTTGGCTGGGGCGATGTCGTCAAATGCACGGTGATGCTCGACGACATGGCCGACTGGCCGGCCTTCAACCAGGTCTATGTAACCTATTTCCCCGACAACAAATTCCCCGCCCGAAGCGCCTTCGGCGCCGATGGCCTGGCGCTTGGTGCATTGCTCGAGGTCGAGTGCATCGCTTACGCGGGGAAGAAATAAGCTCCGTCATTGCGAGCGAAGCGAAGCAATCCAGTCTAATTCCTGGATTGCTTCGTCGCTGCCGCTCCTCGCAATGACGGACTAAACCAGCTCCACCGCCACGGCCGTCGCTTCGCCGCCGCCAATACACAGGCTCGCCACGCCGCGCTTGCCGCCCGTATGTTTGAGGGCGTTGATCAGCGTCACCAAAATCCGCGTGCCGCTGGCGCCGATCGGGTGGCCCAAGGCGGTGGCGCCGCCGTGGACGTTGATCTTGTCGTGGGGGATGCCGAGGTCCTTCATCGCGAACATGGCGACGCAGGCGAAGGCCTCGTTGACCTCCCACA
>DAIPLM010000240.1:0-2222 GCA_036769205.1 Sphingomicrobium sp. | reverse complement strand
CACGCACGGGGTGAACTGCACCGGCTCCTGCTCATGGAAGATTTACGTCAAGGGCGGCATCGTCACCTGGGAAACCCAGCAGACCGATTACCCGCGCACCCGACCGGATTTGCCGAACCACGAGCCGCGCGGCTGCCCGCGCGGGGCGAGCTACAGCTGGTATCTCTATTCCGGCACCCGCATCAAATATCCGTTGGTTCGGGCACGGTTGATCCATCACTGGCGCGAGGCGCGCAAGACCATGACTCCGGTCGCGGCCTGGAAGGCGATTGTCCAGGATTCCGACAAGCGGCGCGACTGGGTCGCCAAGCGCGGCCGCGGCGGTTTCGTCCGCGTCGGCTGGGACGAGGTGACCGAGATCATCGCCGCCGCCAACGCCTACACGATCAAGGAATATGGTCCCGACCGCATCGCCGGCTTCTCGCCGATCCCGGCGATGTCGATGATCTCTTATGCCGCCGGCAGCCGCTATCTGTCACTGATCGGCGGCACCTTGCTCAGCTTCTACGACTGGTATTGCGACCTGCCGCCGTCGAGCCCGCAAACCTGGGGCGAGCAGACCGACGTTCCGGAAAGCGCCGATTGGTACAATGCCGGCTTCCTGCTGGTATGGGGCTCGAACATCCCGATGACCCGCGCGCCGGACGCCCATTTCTATTCGGAGGTCCGCTACCGCGGCGCCAAGAGTGTGGTTATCGCCCCCGACTTCAACGAGGCGGCGAAGTTCTCGGACCTGTGGCTGCACCCCAAGCAGGGCACCGATGCCGCTTTGGCGCTGGCGCTCGGCCACGTCGTCCTGCGCGAATATCACGTCGACCGGCAGGCCGAATATTTCGCCGATTACACCCGCAAATATTCCGACTTCCCGCTGCTGGTGAAGCTCGACGAGCGCGACGGCCGGCTGGTCCCCGGGCGCCTGATCCGCGCCGCCGACATCAAGGGCGGGCTCGGCGAGAAGTCCAACGCCGACTGGAAGTCGGTCGCCTATGACGAGCTCAGCGGCAAGCTGGTCGTGCCCGTGGGCTCGGCCGGGCACCGTTGGGGCGACCCGGGCAAGTGGAACCTCGAAGAGAAGGACGGCAAGGGCCGCGAGGTCAAGCTGCGCACGACGCTCGCCGACGACCATGATTCCATTGACGCGGTCGCCTTCCCTTATTTCGGCGGCGACGCGCCCCACGACTTTGTCGCTACCGACCATGACGACGTCCTGCTGCGCAATATCCCCGTCAAGACGCTCAAGCTGGCCGATGGCACAAGCACCCGCGTCGCCACCGTCTTCGACCTGTTCTGCGCGAACTATGGCGTCGACCGCGGTTTCGGCGGGGCCAATGTCGCCAGCAGCTATGACGACGACATTCCGTTCACGCCTGCCTGGGCGGAAAAGGTCACCGGCGTCCCGCGTCAGGCGATCATCCAGGTCGCGCGTGAATTCGCCACCAATGCTGAGGTTACCAAGGGCCGCTCAATGGTCATCCTCGGTGCCGGCCTCAACCATTGGTATCACATGGACATGAGCTATCGCGGGATCATCTCGCTGCTCGTGATGTGCGGCTGCGTCGGCCAGTCGGGCGGCGGCTGGTCGCATTATGTCGGCCAGGAAAAGCTGCGCCCGCAAACCGGCTGGCTGCCGTTGGCCTTTGCGACAGACTGGTCACGCCCGGTCCGCCAGATGAACGGCACCAGCTTCTTCTACGCCCACACCGACCAGTGGCGTTACGAAACGCTGAAAATGTCGGAGATCCTGTCGCCGCTGGCGCCGGAAGGCGACTGGTCGGGCAGCATGCTCGATTTCAATGCCAAGGCCGAGCGCATGGGCTGGCTACCGTCGGCACCGCAGTTCGACGCCAACCCGATCGATTGGGGCAATCGCCTCAAGGCATCGGGCGCCGATCCGGCGCAGGCCATCGCCGGCGCCTTCAAGTCGGGTGAGCTGAAGCCCGCAAGCCTCGACCCGGACAACCCGGTCAATTGGCCGCGCAATATGTTCTTCTGGCGCTCGAACGTGCTCGGCGCCAGCGGCAAGGGCCACGAATATTTCCTCAAGCACCTGGTCGGCTCGCTGCATGGCGTCATCGGCACCGATGATGAGGCGGGCGGCGTCGAGCGCCCGCGGGACGTCGTCTGGCGCGAGGAGGCGCCGGTCGGCAAGCTCGACCTAATGGTCAATATCGACTTCCGCATGTCGACCACCAGCATCTATTCCGACATCGTCCTGCCGACCG
>DAIPLM010000077.1:0-8022 GCA_036769205.1 Sphingomicrobium sp. | reverse complement strand
TCGGCTGCTCGACGATGACGCCGGCGTTGAGGCGGTGCTGAAAGGCGACGGCGGGTTTGGTGATCCGCCAATGCCCCGGTGCGGTCGGCACTAGCCGGCAGAACTTGTCATAGGCCTTCAGCGCGTAGCCGCCGGTGGCGATGTAGTTGAGGACTTCGCTGAAGCGCTCGGGCGTAATGCCCGCGTAAGGCGCGGCCGATTGCACTTCCTCCAGCAGCTCGGCCTCGGCGAACGGCCCGGCGCAGGCGATGGCGAGAATGTGTTGGGCGAGGACGTCGAGTGTGCCGGGGCGGAAATTCTCGGGATCGAGCTCGCGCGCCTCGATGGCGTCCAATGCGGCGCGAGCTTCCAAATATTCGAAGCGGTTGCCCGGCACGACCAGCCCCTGGCTCGGCTCGTCCAAGCGGTGGTTGGCGCGGCCGATCCGCTGCAGCAGGCGCGAGCTGCCCTTGGGCGCCCCCATCTGAATAACCAGTTCGACATCGCCCCAGTCGATGCCAAGGTCCAGCGAAGCAGTGGCGACCAGGGCCCGCAATTTGCCGTCGGCCATCGCCGCCTCGACCTTGCGGCGGGCGGCGATGTCGAGGCTGCCGTGGTGGATGCCGATCGGCAGGCCCTCGTCATTGGCTTTCCACAACTCCTGAAAGGTCAGCTCGCACAAGGACCGGGTATTGGTGAACACCAGGGTCGTCTTGTGCCTGGCGATCAGCTCGATGACCTGCTTGGCGGCATAGACGGCGCTGTGCCCGCCCCATGGCACCTTGCCCTCGGGGATCAGAATCGAGAGGTCGGGATCGGCCCCCGGCTCGCCGAGGACCAGGTCGACCAAATCCTCATCGCCATGCGGGGCGAGCCAGCCGCGATAGGCGTCGGGGTCGGCGACCGTCGCCGAAAGGCCGACGCGGCGGAGATTGGGGGCGAGGGTCTGCAGGCGGGCGAGCGAGAGGGACAACAGATCGCCGCGTTTTTCGCGGGCGAAGGCGTGGATTTCATCGACGACGACGGCTTTGAGGCCAGCGAAAAGGGCCGCGCTCTCCGGGTAAGACAACAGCAGGCTCAGGCTCTCCGGCGTCGTCAGCAGGATTTGCGGCGGGCGGACTCGCTGGCGCGCCTTGCGGTCGGACGGGGTGTCGCCGGTGCGGGTTTCGACGCGGATGGAGAGGCCCATTTCCTCGATCGGCGTCAGCAAATTGCGCTGAACATCGACCGCCAGGGCCTTCAGCGGCGAGATGTAGAGGGTGTGGAGGCCTTCGGCCGGATTGTCGGCGAGTTCGCAAATCGTCGGGAGGAACCCCGCCAGCGTCTTACCGGCGCCGGTCGCCGCGACCAGCAAGGCGCTACGCCCGGCCCGCGCCCGCTCGAGCATGTCGAGCTGATGCCGGCGGGGCCGCCAGCCCCGGCCCGCGAACCAGCGTTCGACGATTTCGGGCAATGGGAACCGTTGGGACATCGAACCGGTATAACGACGCGATGAGCCGCTTGGGCAAATGGATCGCGCCGAACCCCGACGGCATCTACGTGGCGCCCGCCGACGCCTGGATCGACCCGGCGAGCCCCAAACCCCGCGCCCTCATCACCCACGGCCACGGCGACCATGCCCGCGGCGGCCATGGCGAAGTGTGGGCGACGGCCGAGACGCTGGCGATCATGGGCGTGCGCTACGGCGAGCAGAACGGGCATGCGATTGCTTATGGCGACAGCGTCCGGCTGGGCGAGGTCGAGGTCGGCTTCGTCCCCGCCGGCCATGTGCTCGGCTCGGCGCAGATCCTCCTCGATCATGCCGGTGAGCGGGTGGTGGTCTCCGGCGACTACAAGCGCCGGCCCGACCCGACCTGCGCCCCGTTCGTCGTTACGCCCTGCGACATTTTCATCACCGAGGCGACCTTCGGCCTGCCGGTGTTCAAGCATCCCGACACCGGCGGCGAGATCGACCGGCTGCTGCACCGACTCCACGCCGAGCCGGAGCGCTGCGTGCTGGTCGGCGCCTATGCGCTCGGCAAGGCGCAACGGGTCATCACCGAGCTGCGCGGGCGCGGCCATGACGAGCCAATCTACATTCACGGCGCGCTGGAACGGCTGTGCCGGCTCTACGAGGAACTGGGCGTGCCGCTCGGCGAGCTACGACTGGCGACCGGCGTGGCCAAGGACGAATTGCGCGGTCGCATCGTCCTCTGCCCGCCGGGCGCCCTCAACGACCGCTGGTCGCGGCGGCTGCCCGATCCGGTCACCGCCATGGCCTCGGGCTGGATGCGAATCCGCCAGCGCGCCCGGCAGCGCAACGTCGAGCTGCCGTTGGTCATCTCCGACCATGCTGATTGGGATGAGCTGACCCGGACCATCCGCGAGGTCGCGCCGTCCGAAGTCTGGATCACCCACGGCCGCGAGGAGGCGTTGATGCACTGGTGCATGACCCGCCAGATCAAGGCGCGCGAGCTGAACCTGATCGGCTATGAAGACGAGGACGATTGAGGAGAGGCGCCCACTTCGCTCTGTCCTACAACGGAGCAAATGTGCAAGATGCCTTTCATGGGCAGGAAGTTCAGTCGTGATGCGGGAAGCGTAGCGCCGGGTGCCACGGTCAGTGCGAACATTGGGAACATTCGGCAGGCTCATGGCGACTGATCCCGCACGCCTCACCACCCCCGAGCGGACGCCTGAGGATGCCGATGCGGCGCTGCGCCCGAAGACGCTCGACGAGTTCATCGGCCAGAAGGCGGCGCGCGAGAATCTGCGGGTCTTCGTCACGGCGGCTAAGAGCCGGGGCGAGGCATTGGACCATGTCCTGCTGCACGGCCCTCCGGGTCTCGGCAAGACGACGCTCGCCGGCATTCTGGCTCGTGAGATGGGAGTCGGCTTCCGCGCCACCTCCGGCCCGGTGATCGCCAAGTCGGGCGACCTCGCCGCTTTGCTGACCAACCTCGAGGACGGCGACGTCCTGTTCATCGACGAGATCCACCGGCTCAATCCGGCGGTCGAGGAAGTGCTCTACCCGGCGATGGAGGACCGCGCGCTCGACCTGATGATCGGCGAAGGCCCGTCGGCGCGCTCGGTCCGCATCGACTTGCCGCGCTTCACTTTGATCGGCGCCACCACCCGCCAGGGCCTGCTGACGACGCCGCTGCGCGACCGCTTCGGTATCCCGGTCCGCCTCAATTTCTACACGGTCGAGGAATTGGAGCAGGTCGTGCGCCGCGCCGCCCGGCTGCTCAATGCCCCGACCACGCCCGAGGGCGAGCATGAGATTGCGCGGCGCTCGCGCGGCACCCCGCGCATTTCCGGCCGCCTGCTTCGCCGGGTGCGCGATTTCGCCCACGCCGCCGGCAGCGATACCATCGACGCCCAGGTCGCCGACCGCGCATTGGACCGGCTCGAGATCGACGGCCTCGGCCTCGACGCCATGGACCGCCGCTATCTGCTGATGATCGCCGATCTGTACGGCGGCGGTCCGGTCGGGATCGAGACGCTGGCCGCCGGCCTTTCCGAGCCGCGCGACACCATCGAGGATGTCATCGAGCCGTTCCTCATCCAGCTCGGTCTGATCGCCCGCACCGCCCGTGGCCGCTGCCTCAACGGCCGGGGGTGGACGCATCTGGGCCTGAATGCGCCACCCTCGACGCAGACTGGCCTGTTCGATTCCGACGGAGTGAAATGATGCGTTTCATGATTGCGGCGGCGGCCGCCCTCGCCGCCGTTTCTCCCGCTTCGGCGCAAACGGCGCGGCCGGCGCCGGTGGATTATTCGAAGGCTTCGAGCTGGCTGTGCCTGCCGGGCAATCCCGATGTCTGCTCGGCGCCGCTGGCGACGGTTTCGCTCAGGCCCAACGGCTTTGGCCTGGTCAGCAAGAGCTTTCCCGCCAAGGACCCGCCGCTCGACTGTTTTTACGTCTATCCCACCGTCTCGCGCGACAATGGCCTCAACAGCGACTTGAACATGGCCGAGGAAAGCGCGGCCGCGGTCGCCCAGGCGGCGCGCTTCTCATCGGTGTGCAAGGTCTATGCGCCCAAATACCGGCAGATGACGGTCGGCGCCGTCGTCGCCTTCGCCGCCGGCCAAGACGTCGCCGCCGCCGCCGTCCTCGCCTACGGCGACGTGCTGTACGCCTGGCGCGACTATCTCGCCAACCGCAACCACGGCCGGCCGTTCGTCCTCATCGGCCACAGCCAGGGCAGCCTCCACCTCATCCAGCTGATCGCCCGTGAGATCGAGACCAAGCCGGCCCTCGCCAGCCGCATGAAGCTCGCCATCCTGCCCGGCTTCAATGTCATGGTGCCGCAAGGCAAATTGGTCGGCGGCGACTTCAAATCGACCCCGCTCTGCTCGAAGCCCCATGAAACCGGCTGCGTTATCGCCTGGACCAGCTTCCGCGAAAACAATGTGCCGCCGGCCGGCGCCATCTTCGGCGTCGCCGCCAAGCCCGGCATGACCGTCGCCTGCGTCAATCCCGCCCGACCGGGCTCGACAGGGTGGGAACGCCTCGATTCCTATTGGTCGGCTCGGTCCGGTTACCCGGTTCCGGGCGGCCCGATCGTCTGGTCGAGCGAGGGCGAGCCGCCGGTGCCCTGGCTGCGCGTCGAAGGCCTGAATTCGGGCCGTTGCGTGAACGACGGCCAGCGCGGCTATTTCTCGGTGCGGACCAATGCCGACCCCAAGGACCAGCGCACCGACCGCATCGGCGGCGAAGTCGGGATCGCCGGCTTGTTCATCCCCGGCTGGGGCATGCACCTCGCCGACATGAGCCTGGTGCAAGGCGACCTGATCCGCCTGGTCGGGGAAATCGGCGCAACCCGCCGCTAGCGGTTTGACCCCGCGACTCCCGGCCCGCTAAGGCCGCGGGCATGAATTTCGACACGCCTTATCGCGGCGGCTTCGTCGGCCGCGAGCATCATTTCGCCTTGACCGTCTATTTCGAGGACACGGACACCGCCGGCATCGTCTATTATGCCAATTATCTGAAGTTCATGGAGCGGGCGCGGTCCGACATGCTGCGCGCCACCGGCATCGACCAGCGGGCGGTCAAGGAGGCCGGTGAAGGGGTTTATGCGGTCGCCGAAGTCGCCATTCGTTACTTGCGCCCGGCAAGACTCGGCGACGACCTCCTCGTCCGCTCGACGGTCGAGCAGGTCCGCGCCGCCAGCGTCCTCATTCATCAGCGAGTCATGCGCGGGTCCGAACAATTGACCGATGCCCGCGTCACCGCCGCCTTCCTCGATCCCAGCGACCGGCCCAAACGCCAACCGCGCGACTGGGTCGAGAAATTCAAAGCGATCAGCGAGGACCCGAGCCTGAATGCCTGAAGTCGCCGCCAGCACCGATCTGATGTCGCCACTGACCTTGTTCCTCCACGCCGACGTGGTGGTGAAGGTCGTCATGCTGGGCCTGCTGTTGGCCAGCATCTGGACCTGGGGGATCATCTTCACCCACGCCTTGCGCCTGAAGCGGATCAACCGCGCCACCGCGAAGTTCGAGGCCGAGTTCTGGGCCGCCGACGATATCGACGCTTTTCATGCCAAGCGCGGCAACGAGAAATTGCCGAGCGCCGCGATCCTCACCGCCGGGCTCGACGAGTGGCGGCGCTCGACCCGCGCCGGCAAGATCGACCGTTCCGGCACCCGCGAGCGGCTGGCGACGCGGATGAACGCCGCCATGGCGACCGAGCTCGACCGATTGTCCGACCGCCTGAACGTCCTCGCCACGGTCGGCTCGGTGGCGCCGTTCGTCGGCCTGTTCGGCACCGTCTGGGGCATCATGCGCAGCTTCACCGCCATCGCCGATGCCAACAACACCTCGCTGGCGGTGGTCGCGCCGGGCATCGCCGAAGCCCTGTTCGCCACCGCCATCGGCCTGTTCGCGGCGATCCCGGCGGTTATTGCCTACAACCGGCTGACCCACGGCTTGGACCGGCTCGAAGCCCGCCTCGGCCGCTTCGCCGATCGCTTCCACGCCACCCTTAGCCGAGAACTGGAGGTCGAAGCCTAGTGGGCGCCACGCTCCCTTCGAAGGGCCGCCGCGGCAAGAGGCGCGCGCCGATGTCGGAGATCAACGTGACGCCGATGGTCGACGTCATGCTGGTGCTGCTGATCATCTTCATGGTCACCGCGCCATTGCTCGTCGCCGGCGTACCGGTTGATTTGCCGGAGAGCCGCGCCGGGGCGCTCGACCAGAAGGCCAAGCCGGTCCAGATTGCGCTCGATAACCAGGGCGGCATCTTCATCGATGACGCCGCCGTCACCGCCGCCGATCTACCCGGTCGCCTCGTCGCCATCGCCGCCGAGCCGGCGCCGCCTGAGGGCCGGCGCATCTACCTGCGCGCCGACCAGGGCCTCGATTACGGCCGGGTCATGCGGGTGATGGGCGAACTCAACCGCGCCGGCCTCAACCATGTCGCTTTGGTCACCGTCGGCGAGGAGGGGCAATGAGCCTCGACCGGGCCGAACTGACTGGAACCGGCGCCGCCGTCGTCTTCCACGTCGCCCTGATCGCGGCGCTGTCGATGAGCCTGGCCTCGGTCACTCGCGCGCCCGAGCCGCCGTCGATGACCGTCGACCTGGTCGAGGAGGTTGGCCTGCAGTCCGCCGCGCCCGAGCCGGCCGCGCCGCCGCCGCCCAGCCAGGCCCCGGAAATCGGCCCGGCCGAGCCGACGCAGGCCGCGCCCGCCGTTCGGCCGACGCCGGCGCCCAGCATGACTCCGGCTTTGGCCAGGCCGCAGCCGGCCAGGCCCGCCAAGCCCGCCCCGCGAGCGTCGCGGATCGGCGATGATTTCCTCAAGGGCATCGCCGACACCCGCGCGTCGGCCGAGCCGGCGAAACCGGCGGGGGCGACCTTCGATGCCCAGGCCAAGGTCAGCATCGGCCAGGCCATCCTGCGCCAGGTCAAGCCGTGCGCCGATCGCCAGCCGTATCTTGGCGAAGGGGCGAACGAGGTTCGGCTCACGGTCAATTTGCGGCTTGGCCGAAGCGGCCGCCTGGCCCGGCCGCCATCGATTCTGCGCACCTCGGGCGATCCCGATCTGGTCGCCAAATATGGCGAGCTACTCGAAGACCAGGTGCGGCGCATTTTCGCCCAATGCACGCCGCTCCGGCTGCCGGCCGAGCTGTACGACACGCCCACCGGTGGGTGGGGCAATTTCACCTTCAGCTATAGGGTTGATTGACGATGCGCCCAATTTTGATGAGTTTCGCCTTCGTGCTGGCCGGCACCGCCGCCGCCCAGGATGCTCCGGCGCCCGAGTTCGAACTGGTCGGCGGCAGCGTCAAGCAGGCGATCACTATCGCCGTTCCGGCCATGCCCGGGTTGGCCGTCGGCCGCGACATCGCCGAAGTCATTGCCTCCGACCTGCGCTCGACCGGCCGCTTCACGCCGATCGGCCCCGGCGGCATCGGCACTTATGCCCAGGGCCAGGCGGCGGCGCCCGCTTATGGCGAGTGGCGCGGCGCCGGGGCCGGCGCCTTGGTCACCGGTTATGCCGAGCCGCGCGCCGACGGCCGGCTGACGGTCGCCTGCTACCTGCACGACGTCACCGCCGGGCGCCTGCTCGCCAATCAGGGCTTCACCGTCGGCCAGACCGACTGGCGCCGCGCCGCGCACAAATGCGCCGATCTGGTTTACTCGCGCCTCTCGGGCCAGGGCGCGTACCTCGACACTCGTGTCGTCTATGTCGCCGAGAGCGGCCCCAAGACCCACCGCACCAAGCGCATCGCCATCATGGATTCGGACGGCTCCAACCATCGCTATCTGACCGCCGGCAAGGCGACGGTGACCATGCCGCGCTTTTCCCCGCGCGGCGACCGGCTGGTCTATACCGGCACGCTGGCGAGGAAGCCGCGCGTGTTCGTGCTCGACATCGCCTCGGGCCGCGAGCGGCTGCTGGTCCCGGGTGGGGCCATCACCTTCGCCCCGCGCTTTTCGCCCGACGGTCGGCGGATCGTCTTTTCCTGGGCCAACAACGGCAACACCGACATCTATGTCGTCAACGCCGATGGCGGCGTCCCGCAGCGGCTGACCAGCGCCCCTGGCGCCGACACC
>DAIPLM010000076.1:0-8035 GCA_036769205.1 Sphingomicrobium sp. | reverse complement strand
GAGTGGTTGGCATTGTCGCCGCTGGCGACGCCGCGGAAATAGACGTTGTTGGTGCCCGGGCCGTCGGCGCTGCCGCCGCTGCCGCCGGCTTTGGCCGAGAGGGACGGAACGAGCCGCGCATAATCCTCGAAACTGTCCACCTGGAGGTCGTCGAGCGTCTTGGTCGTGATCGCGGTGATGGCGATCGGCACGTCCTGGAGATTCTCGCTGCGCTTGGTCGCGGTGACGATGATCTCCTCGCCCTGATCGGCCTGGGCGGCCGAGGGGGTCTCCGCCGGGTCCGTTGGCTGGGTTTGGCCCAAGGCGGGGGAGGCGATGGTCGTCGATGCCAGAAGCGTGATCGCAGCGCGTTTCCATTGCGGCGAATTTCCCTGTTGCTGGCGCATGCCTGTCTCCCCTGTTTGGCCCAGGGGAAATTGTGGCTTTTGTAGCTGGGACGTCAATCGTGCTGGCGGCGCAACGAGCGCATTCGCGGCTAAATGCGCCAATCCTGCAACACTGGGCCAAGCGCCGTCTTCAGCGGCTCCAGCCAGGGTTCGAACGGTTTCCATTGTTCGAGCCCGTCCCGGCTGATCGGGCGGCGGACCTGCTCGGAGCTGGCGGTGCGCACCGCGCGTGGATTGTCGTGGAAGGCCAGGCAGGCGGGGTCGAACGCAAGGCCGAGAAACTCGAGCAGCCGGCGGACCTCGCGTTCGGGATCCTCGACCAGATCCTCATGAATGACGAGGTGGACATAGCCGTGCAGCACGCGATCGAAATGCCGCATCAAAGTGACATAGTCGCGATAGTAGGAGCCGATGTCGGCCAAGTCGTACGAGAAGCGCTGGCCGCGGGCATAATGCTGCTTGAAGTTGGAAAAGCCGCAGGAAAGCGGGTGCCGGCGGGCGTCGATGACCCGGGCGTTGGGCAGGACCAGCCGGATGAGGCCGACGTGCAGCCAGTTGTTGGGCAATTTGTCGATGAAGAACGGGCGGTCGGAGATTCGCTGGATGCTCGTCCGTTCCAGATATTCCTCGCCTAGGGCCTTGAGCCGGTCATCGCCGAAACCGGCGAGGCACTCGGGATAATGGCTGGCTTCTGCGCGAGCCGTCCGTTCATCCAGACGCCGGGCGATCGAAGGGATGTCGGGCAGCTCGGCCGTGCCTTCGATCGCCGGGTGGCTGGCGAGGATTTGCTCGACCAGGGTCGAGCCGGCGCGCGGCATGCCGACGATGAAGATCGGGTCGGGCGCCGGGCACCCCTGTGCGGTGCGCCCCGAGAAGAAATCGGTGGTGTAGAGCGCGATAGCCCGCTCGACGTGGCGGCTCGTGTCCTCCGCCGAATAGTCGAGCAGCGAGCGCCGCAGCCGGTTGCCCTCGGCGTAATGGCCGAAGCTGGCTTCCGCCTCGCCTTTGTCCTCGAGCGCCTTGCCGAGCGCGAAATAGAGGTGGAAGCGGTCCTGCTTGCCAAGGCCGGGCCGGGCCAGCGCCTGCTCCATCGCAGCGATGTCGGAATCATCGAAGCGGATGGTCTTGAGGTTCGCCAGGCTCCACCACACTTCGCCCAGGCCAGGCTCGATTGCCAGCGCCCGGCGATAGGCGGCGACGCTTTCGTCCTGGTTGCCGACTGTCTTCAGGATATGGCCGAAGCTCATCCACAGTTTCGGTTCATCCGGCCGGGCGTCGAGCAGCAGCCGGTAAAGCGCGAGGGCCTCGTCATGGCCGCCAATCCGGCCCAAGGCGGCCGCCTTGAGGCTGGCGTGGCCGAGATTTGCCGAGCCTTCCTGTTCGATCCGTTCCAGCTCGGCGATCGCCTCGGCGGCGCGATTCTGCTTGTAGAATACGGTTGCCAGATTGGCGCGGGCGGCGGTGAAGCCGGGGGCCAGCTCGACCGCCCGGCGCAAAAGGCTCTCGGCGTCGCCGAGCCGGCCGACCCGGGCCGCCAGCTCCGCCATCATGCGGATCGCCTTCACGTCCATCGGATGCCGTTTCAGGAACGGGCGCAGGATTGCTTCAGCCGACGGCAAATCGTTCTCAACCAGGGCCTGGCCGGCGCGCAATAGCGCCGGGTCATGGCGAGACGCCCGCCGCGCCAGCTCCTCTTGCGAAATTCCGTTCACCGGCGATAGCTAGGGGAGGCGAGGAGGAGCGGCAAGCAGCCGGCGATGTGCTATGCAAGGCACCGGGGGAGGACAGACATGACCACCAACAGGCCCTTCACGATGCTCGCGGCACTCATCTTTTTGGTGATGGCGGTGGCGCATGCCTATCGGGTCGTCACGCATTTTCAGATCGTCCTCGGCAGCCACACGATCGCGCTGGCGATCAGCTGGGTAGCGATCGTCGTAACGCTGGTGATGGCCTGGGGACTGTACCGGGAAGCTAGACGTTGAATTTGAAGTGCAGGACGTCGCCGTTCTTGACGACATAGTCCTTGCCTTCCTGGCGAAGCTTGCCGGCATCGCGGGCGCCGGCTTCGCCGTTCAAGGCGATGTAATCGTCGTAGGCGATGGTCTCGGCGCGGATGAAGCCGCGCTCGAAATCGGTGTGGATCTCGCCCGCCGCGCGCGGCGCCTTGGCGCCTTTCTCGACCGTCCAGGCGCGCGCTTCCTTCGGCCCGACGGTGAAGAAGGTGATGAGATGCAGCAGATCGTAGCCGGCGCGAATGACTCGGGCGAGGCCAGTCTCGTGCAGCCCCATCTCCTCGAGGAAGGCGAGGCGCTCGTCCATGGCCATGGTGACGAGATCGGCCTCGATCGCCGCCGAGACGACGACGGCGTTGGCGCCCTCGGCCTTGGCTTTGTCGAAGACCCGGGCGGACAACGTATTGCCCTCGCCGGCATCATCCTCGTTGACGTTGCAGACGTAGAGCACCGGCTTGGCGGTCAGCAGCTGCGCCTGCACGAAATGGCGGGCCTCTTCCTCGTCCTTGGGCCTGGTCAGCCGCGCCGGCTTGCCCTCGCGCAATAGCTCCAGCGCCTGGCCGAGCACGCTGGCGCCGATCTTCGCTTCCTTGTCGCCCTGCTGGCCGCGCTTGGCGAGATTGGGGACGCGCTTTTCCAGGCTGTCGAGGTCGGCGAGCAGCAGCTCGGTCTCGACGGTTTCGGCGTCGGCGATCGGGTCGATGCGGTTCTCGACATGCTGGATATCGTCATTCTCGAAGCAGCGCAGAACGTGGACAATGGCGTCGACCTCGCGGATGTTGCCGAGGAACTGGTTGCCGAGCCCTTCGCCCTGGGATGCCCCTTTCACCAGCCCGGCGATGTCGACGAAGGCGAGCTGGGTGGGGATGATCTTGGCCGAGCCGGCGATGGCGGCGAGCTTGTCGAGCCGCGGGTCGGGAACCGCGACCTGGCCGACGTTGGGCTCGATCGTGCAAAAGGGGTAATTGGCGGCCTGGGCCGCCTGAGTCTCGGTCAAGGCGTTGAAAAGGGTCGACTTGCCGACGTTCGGCAGGCCGACGATGCCGCAGCGGAATCCCATGGTGCAATTGGCTTTCGAGAGGAGGTTCGCGCCGGCCTTAGCGACGCCTCACGCGAAATTGAAGGAAATGCTCAACCGTTCACCCCGGCCATTGCCGGCGAGCACTTCATGGCGAAGCCAGCTTTCCCATAGCAGCAGGAGGCCGGGGCGGGGCTCGACGGTTACGAACGGCTGCATGGCCTCGCCCGCCGCCTCGTCGCGCTTCGGCGCCGCCATCATCAGCGGGAGGCGCGGATCCTCGAAGCGGATGGCGCCAGAGGCCGGCGGCACTTCAACATAGAAAGTGCCCGAAATGACGGCGTGGGGATGGATATGTCCACTGTGATGCCCACCGCTTTTCAACAGATTGACCCACAGGCTGTCGAGCCGCGGCTTGCGGGGCAGGTCGAGGGCGGCGGCCTCCGCGAATTTCGCCGCGTGACGCACTAGCGGCTTGGCCAGATCGGCGAAGGCCGGATCGCGCTTGGCGAGGTCGTTCAACGACGCGTAACTGGTGTAACCGCGATAATTCTTCTCGCGGCTCCAGGCCACGCCTGCCTTGTCGTCCCGCGCCAGACTGCGGATCGAATGGGCGAGTTCGGCGAGCAGCGCATCGTCGCCGATCTCGGCGTCATAGAGCAGTGTTGGAAAGAGGCGACGGATGGCCATTTCAACCTTCATCCTGCATCCGCCGCGCCACCTCGCTCATGAAGCGGGCGTCGTCGCCGCCGGCGAGCCAGTCCGCCTCGCCGGCGATGGCGGCGAGCAAATCGGCCAGGGGCTCCATCTCCGCCTTGGCGTAATTGCCCAGGACATAGTTGGTGACGCGGTCCTTGTGGCCGGGGTGGCCGATGCCGATGCGGACGCGGCGGAAGTCGGGGCCGAAGACGGCGTCGATCGCTCGCAGGCCGTTGTGGCCGGCGGTGCCGCCGCCGGTCTTCACCTTGACCTTGAACGGCGCCAGGTCGAGCTCGTCATGGAAGACGGTCAAGGCGTCGAGGTCGAGCTTGTAGAAGTTCAGCGCCTGCTGAACCGAATCGCCGCTGTCGTTCATGAAGGTCTGCGGCTTCAGCAGCAGGACGCGATGGCGGCCGATGCGGCCTTCGCTGACCAGGCCGCGGAACTTCTTCTGCCACGGGCCAAAGCCATGCACTTCGCGCAGGATGTCGGCGGCCATGAAGCCGACATTGTGACGGTGCAGCGCATATTGCGCGCCCGGATTGCCGAGGCCTGCCCAGATTTGCATGGCAAGCTGGCTAGCAAAACAAAGACCGTTCGTCCCGAGCGAAGTCGAGGGGCTGCCCAGCCTTTTTCAAGAAAGGCAGTCCCTCGACAAGCTCAGGACGAACGGATGTTTGGTTAGCCTTCGGAGTTCTCGCCTTCGCCGCCTTCGGTTCCGGCTTCGCCTTCGGCGCCTTCTTCACCGACGACCGGGACATCGCCCTCGGCCGCGGTCTCTTCTTCCTCGGCCTTCATCGCCGACGGGGCGACGATGGTGGCGACGGTGAAGTCGCGGTCGTCGATGGTCGGAACCGCGCCTTCCGGCAGCTTGACCTGGCTGATGTGGATGGCGTCGCCGATCTCCAGCCCGTCGAGCGAGACGTGAATCTCGTTGGGGATGCTGGCGGCGTCGCAGATCAGCTCGAGCTCATGCTTGACGACGTTGAGGACGCCGCCGCGCTTGAGGCCCGGCGAGGCTTCCTCATTGTCGAAGCGGACCGGGACGTTGACGGTCACCTGGCTATGCTCGCCGATGCGCAGGAAATCGACGTGGATCGGGCGGCTCGAGACCGGATGGAACTGCACGTCCTTGGGGAGCGTGCGGTTGGCCTTGCCGCCGACGTCGACCATGATCACGCTGTTCATGAAATGGCCTGAGTGCAGCATTTTGGTCAGGAGCTTCTCTTCGACATGGATCGAGAGGGCGTCCTGCTTGTCGCCGTAAATCACGGCTGGGACCCGGCCTTCGCGGCGCAGATGACGGGAGGCTCCCTTGCCAGCCCGGTCGCGCGCTTCGGCGGGCAGCGTCAGCTGATCGCTCATTGCTTGCTTTTCCTTCGGTTAAGCTGCCCCGCCACGCCTCCAGGGATGACCATGGGTGGGCAAGGGCGCGCCTATAGTGGGAGGCGCCCCGATTGGCAATAAGTCAGCTGACGCGCGCCGAGCTGATACCGCGGGCGGCGAGCTGGCTCTGGACGCTGTCCGGGCCGACCAGATGGCCGGTACCGACCGCGACGAAGACGATTCCGGGCTGCGTCATGCGGTTGGCGATCCAGCTGGCCCAATTGGCGTTGCGGTCGACGAACAGCGTCTTGTAGGTCTGCGGCGACTGGGCGCGGACGGTGGCGAGCATGGCCGCGAAATTGTCATTGTCGCCGCGCTTCCACGCCGATTGCATAGCGCCCATCAACTTGCCGAGATTGTTGGCGCCGTGGCGCGCCGGCGGCGGCGGAGGCGCAGCCGGCAGGGTGCCGAACATGCTCAGCTGAAATTCGAAGCTTTCCAGGCCGTGGACCGGCTTGCCGATGGCGTCGGCGGCGCGGCGGAGGACGGCGTCGGCGCCGAGGTCGACCGACATGCCCATCGACCGGCCGGCCGACATTGCCTGGCCGGCGGAGGCGACGAACGACGGCGCCCGGCCGGCGTCGACCACCGGCTCGCCGACGCGCGGTTCATTGGCGAGCGACTGGCGGGACAGGACCGCGTGCAGTTCGGCCGGGTCCTCGGGAACCAATGTTTCGAGCACGAGGGTGTCGGACGCGTCGAACGCGGTGCGGATATTCCGCGAGAACCAGTTGGAGCGGCTGTCGAGCGCGTGGAAGGTGCCGAACAGATAGATGGTGGTGTCGGCGTCGCGGACGACCCATAAAGCCGGCCCGGTCTCGACCCGCGCCACGATCGGACTGACCGAAACGGCGGCGGCGGGGGCGGTGGGCAGAGCGGCGAAGGCAAGTGCGGGGAGCAGGGCCGCGGCGGCGAGGCGGCGGATCAGTGAGCGGGCGATCCCGCGGCGGGCTGGCGCCCGTGAACAATCCAATCGTTGCCGCACGTTCTCCCCCCCGGGTTGTGCAGGAGCAATCTGTTGGAGGACTGTCCGCCCGTCAAGGTTACTAAACGTTTAACCCACTGCAACTCGTCGCAAAATTGTGGATTATACTGATTATTGGACCCGCTTGACCCTGAGGCCGCGCTTCTTGAGCATCTCGACCACCGAATCGCTGCCGGCGAGATGGCCGGCGCCGACCGCGACCAGCACCTTGCCCGGATAGGCGAGGCGGCTCTCCAGCCACTGGCTCCAATTGGCGTTGCGCCGCAGCAGCAGCGCCTGCTTGAGCTCGGGCGAGGATTGCAGCTCGGCATTGAAGGTGCGGCCGATGGCGTCGACATCGCCGCTCATCCAGGCGGCGAGCATGGCGTCGAACTGCAGCTTGGCCTTGCCTGGCTCCTCGACCGCCCCTTCCAATAGCTCGCGCTGCGCCGATTCCGGCAAGGCATCGAAGAAGCCCAATTGCTGGGCGTTGGTCTCGAGCTGCTGGATCGGCTTGCCGGCGCCGGCGAAGGCGGTGCGCAGCGCCAGCTCGACGCCGTCATTGCCCGAGACGCCCAATTCCTTGAACTGCAGCTGGAGCAGCGCAAAGGCCGCCGCCCAGGTCTCCATATTGTTGAGCGCGGCGACCGGGATTCCCGAGCGGGCGATCACCGATTGCAAGGCGGCGCGCCGTTCGGGGCGGACCCGGTCGAGCAGCGGCGGCAGACCGGGCCGGACGCTCAGGCGCGCCAGCTCCATGGCGAAGGCTTGCGGGTTCTTCTCGTCGATGATGGTCTCGACGACCAAAGTCCCCGACTGCTTCGCCGCTTTGTCGAACGCGGCGGTGCGCCATTGGGTGCCGGGCGGCAGTAGATGGACGGTGCCGAACAAATAGATTTCGGTGTCGCGGTCATAGACCTTCCACAGCGCCGGCTTGGCCGCCCGGGCGTCGGCCGGGGTGGCGGCGGCGGCGACAATGGCGGCGAGCCCGAGGGCAGCCAGGCTGTTTCGAATTCTGTCCCAGATACGCATGCAAATCCTCTCGCCATTCCCTTCGGGCACCAGCCATGTAGGAAGGGTGAACGCGCTTGTCAGTGCTTTCCGCTTCCGCCAAAGCCCCGGCATCGTCCGAACACGGGGAATGCAAGGTGCCGCTCAGCTTCCAGGACCTGATCCTGACCCTGCACCATTATTGGAGCGACCGCGGCTGCCTGATCCTCCAGCCCTATGACATGGAGATGGGAGCGGGGACTTTTCATCCGGCGACCGTGCTGCGCTCGCTGGGGCCGGACCCGTGGCAATGCGCCTATGTCCAGCCGTGCCGGCGGCCGACCGACGGCCGCTATGGCGAGAACCCCAACCGGCTTGGGGCTTATTACCAGTATCAAGTGATGCTGAAGCCGAGCCCGCCCGACTTGCAGGCTCTCTATCTCGGCAGCCTCGACGCGATCGGCATCGACCCCTTGAAGCACGACATCCGCTTCGTCGAGGACGATTGGGAAAGCCCGACACTGGGCGCCTGGGGCCTGGGCTGGGAAGTCTGGTGCGACGGCATGGAGGTGACGCA
>DAIPLM010000239.1:0-2248 GCA_036769205.1 Sphingomicrobium sp. | reverse complement strand
CTAACCCCCAATAAAAAACATCCTGAGAAGCCATTGAGCGAAGTCGAAATGGCATATCGAAGGACGGTCCTTCGATACGGGTCTTCGATGCCCCCGGCATTCGCCGGGGTTACTCGGCCCCTACTCAGGATGAGCGGTTTTCAGTATCTGTTCGAGGTTCTAAGATAAGCGCCATGACCCGCCCAGTCCTCCACGATTATTTCCGCTCCTCGGCCGCCTATCGGGTGCGGATCGCGCTCAATCTGAAGGGCATCGACTATGATCGCCGGCCGGTGAATCTGGCCGAGGGCGCGCAGCAGGCGCCGGCCTATCGCGCGCTCAACCCGCAAGGCCTGGTGCCGATGCTGGAAATCGACGATTTGCGGCTGACCCAGAGCCTGTCGATCGCCGTCTATCTCGACCAGAAATATCCAGAGCCGATGCTGATGCCGCGCGACCCGGCAGACGGCGCTTTTGTCCGGGCCATGGCGCTGGCGGTCGCCTGCGACATCCACCCGCTCAACAATTTGCGCGTGCTCAAATATCTGAAAGGCGAGCTTGGCCAGAGCCAAGCGGCGATCGACCGCTGGTACGCGCATTGGGTGAGCGAGGGGCTGACGGCGCTGGAAGCGATGGCGGCGCCGCGCGCCGGGACCTTCCTGTTCGGCGATGCCCCGACACTGGCCGACGTCTGCCTGGTGCCGCAGCTCTACAATGCCCGCCGATTCTCGGTGCCGCTCGACCCCTACCCGACCCTGCGCCGCGCCGACGCAGCGGCCGGCGCCTTGCCCACCTTCGCCGCCGCCCATCCCGACCGCGTCGCCGAGGAGGAGACTGTCCAGTGAACCGAGTCGACGCCATCAACCGCGGCATGGACGCATTGGCGCCGCTGCAGGACGTCGAGATCCCGCCGATAAAGGGCAAGGTCAGTGATGAGGAATGGAAAATCCGCGTCGACCTCGCGGCCGCCTACCGCCTGATCGCGCATTACGGCTGGGACGACTTGATCTTCACTCATCTGTCGGCGCGCATTCCCGGGCCCGAGCATCATTTCCTCCTGAACCCCTACAATTTGATGTTCGAGGAGGTGACCGCCTCCTCGCTGATCAAGGTCGACATGGACGGCAATCCGGTCGAGCCGACGCCGTTCATCACCAATCCGGCAGGTTTCACCATCCATTCGGCGGTGCACATGGCGCGGCCGGACGCGCAGGCGGTGATGCATCTCCACACGCCGCACGGCCAGGCGGTCAGCGCCCACGGCGACGGGCTGCTGCCGCTGACCCAGACGGCAATGCTGATCCGCCAGGATTTGGCGTTCCACGATTATGAAGGCGTCGCCGTCGATTTGGACGAGCGCGAGAGGCTGGTCGAGCATCTCGGTGACAAGAATCTAATGCTGCTGCGCAACCACGGCACGCTGGCGGTGGGCCCGAGCGTCGGCGAATGCTTCGTGCGCATGTACTTCCTGGAGCGCGCCTGCTTGGCGCAGGTCATGGCACTGTCGGCTGGCGACCAGCTCAACAACCCGCCCCAGGGCGCGCCCGAAACGGCGGCCCAGCAAGGGGCGGTCGGGGTGACGATCGCCGCCAAGTTGCTGGCCTGGCCGGCGCTGCTGAGGAAGGCGTACCGGTTGGACCCGGGGTTCGCGAGCTAGGACAATTTCGTCGCAAGATTTCCAAGATGGTCGCAAAGGCTTCGTGTGCCGCTTGCCAACGCCTTTTCCATCGCCCGGCCGATGTCCTGATCGATCACTCCAGTTTCACGAACGAGCGCTTTTCCATTCGACGCGAAGCGATAGCTCCAAAGCCATTCGCCAGATGCGTTGATCCAGATGCTTCCCACACCATGCACAAGCAGGTTTCGGTTGGCCAACCATCTTTCGATTTCCAAAAGCGCCTTCCGTACGCTTTTGCCCTCCTGGGCGAATGGCCCTGCCGAATCTATCGCCTTTTGCAGTGCCTCTACGCGTTGGCCGAAGAGCGGCGGAATTCGGACGGATTCGCGACGCTCCGTTGCACTGGCCATTGCGGATAGCGTCGCCTTTATTGCTTCCTCGATCCGCGCGAAACAGTCGACGCATCGGCCACGCCACCGATTAAAATCATCGGTGGCTTCGCGGTGGGCATTCCGAAGCTCGGCAATAATGGGCGTAAAGTCGGTCACCGAGGCGCTCTGCACGACAACGGTTGCGATCGGGTTAGCGGATGCAGTTGATCCTCTAAAATCAGCTGTCCCCCGGACAGCCGATTTAGAGGATGGTCGGGGA
>DAIPLM010000075.1:0-8146 GCA_036769205.1 Sphingomicrobium sp. | reverse complement strand
CGCGCCGGTCAACCGATGATTTGCGTCAAATCGCCCGGCCGCTACCAAGGCCATCGACGCGCAATGGTCGGGGAGGCGACGACATGGATGCAACGACCGTCGCCCTGATCGCGCTGCTGATGGCGATGGCGGCGGCCCTTTATTCGACCGTCGGCCATGGCGGCGCCTCGGCCTATCTGGCGATCATGGCCCTGTTCGCGGTGGCGCCGGAAGCCATGCGGCCGACCGCGTTGGCGCTCAACCTCGTGGTTGCCGGCCTTGGCAGCTGGCGATACTGGCGCGCCGGGCAGACCAATTTGAAGCTGCTGGCGATGTTCGCGGCGACGGCGGTGCCGGCCGCCTTCATCGGCGGCGGCATCCATGTCCCGCCAGAGATTTACCGCCCGATGGTCGGTCTGGTGCTGTGGTTGGCGGCGCTGCGATTGTTCTGGCAGCCGTCCGACCTGGCGGCGCGCGAGCCGCGTCCCGTCTCTCTCGCCGTCGCGCTGCCCATCGGCGCGCTGCTCGGCCTGCTCGCCGGCTTGACCGGCACCGGCGGCGGCATCTTCCTCAGCCCGCTCATCATTCTCCTGCGCTGGGAAGATCCACGGCGGACATCGGGCGTCGTCGCCGCCTTCATCCTGTTGAACTCGATCGCCGGCCTGGCCGGCAATGTCGCCTCTGTGCGCGCGTTGCCCGCCGAGTTGCCGATCTTCGCCGTGGCGGTCATTGCCGGCGCCTTGATCGGCACTTGGCTCGGCGTCGGACGCCTGCCCAAACCGCGGCTTTTGCAATGGCTCGGCCTGGTGCTGGTCATCGCCGGCGCCAAACTGGTCTTCGCATGAGCGCGCCCGCAAGGATCGCGGTTGCGATCCTCGCCGGCGGCGAGGGCAGCCGGATCGGCGGCGGCAAACCACTGATCCGGCTGGGCTCGAAAACGCTCATCGAGCATGCTTTCGAGCGCGCCCAGGCCTGGTCCCGCGAAATCGTCGTCGCCTTGCGCTCGTCGCATCAGCTTGGCGGCATATCCCTGCCCTCGATCATCGACGATCCCGCGATCGAGGGCCCGCTGGCCGGGCTTGCCGCCGCGCTCGCCTGGGGGGAGCGTCAGGGCGCGGAAGCGGTCTTGACCATACCCTGCGACATGCCCCTGCTGCCCGACGATCTGCCGAACCGGCTGGGTGCGGCGTTGGCCGACCAGGCGGCGGTGCTGGCATCGAGCGGCGGCCGGCTACATCCGGTATGCGGCCTGTGGCGGCTCGGCGCGCTTGGGGCGATGCCAGCCTATTGCGCGACGGGCCGCCGCTCGCTTCGCGGGTTTGCCGAGCAAATCGGGTTCGCCGCTGTCGACTGGCCGGCGAAACCGGTCGATCCCTTCTTCAACATCAACAGCAAGGCCGACCTGGCCGAAGCGGAACGGCTCATCGCAGCCTAAAAGTTGAGCACCGGCACCATATCGCCCGCCGCCGCGGCCGGGGCGGCAGCCAGCCGCCGAACCAAGAGGTCGGCGTCGGCGAGCGTCTTCTGGGCGCTCGAATCCTGGTTTGAAACTGGCTCGATGGCGCCGCCCGCGGCGCGCGCGCGAACGAAGGTCTCGCGGTCGCCGCAAGCCGACAGGGGCTCGGCGAGCGGCGCCTCGCGCCAGCGCAGCGCCGACCCAGGATCCAGGCCGGACAGGCCCGCGACCAATGGCGCCAACAGCAATCGGGCGGTAACCAGCGCCGACGTCGGATTGCCCGGAAGCCCCATGATGAGCGAGGTCCCGGCGCGCCCCAGCCAGACCGGCTTGCCGGGCTTGATCGCGACCTTGGTAAAATAAAACTCAAGCCCCTGGTCGGCGAACATCGCCTTGGCGAAATCCTTGTCGCCGACCGACGCCCCGCCGGTAATGACGATGAGGTCGGCCTGTCCAACCGCGCCGGCGGCGGCCCCTTGCATCAGTTCGAGATCATCGCGCAGATGCAGGCGTTCAACGACTGAAGCACCCCAGTCCTCGGCCAGCGCCGCCACGCCGTGAGATACGCTTTCCGGAATTGAGCCGGCCGTTTGCGACGCGGTTCCCGGCGGCGCCAGCTCATCACCGGTACCGAAAATCCGGACGGTGGGGCGGCGCCAGGCATCAACCTCAGCGAGATCGCCGCCGGCGACCGCGACGATCTCGCGGAAACCCAGCTTCCGTCCGGCCCCAACCAGCGTGGTTCCCGCGCCGAAGTCATTGCCGCGGCGACGGACATGCTTCGCCGCGCCGGGGTGGCTGTCGATCACGGCGAAATCGCCTTCCCGCCGGACGACTTCCTGGATGACGATCCGGTCGGCGCCGGCGGGCAGCGGCGCACCGGTAAAGATGCGCGCGCTGGTGCCCGGCTCGACGGTCCCGCCGAACCCGGCACCGGCGAAAGCTTCGCCGATCACCCGCAGCGAAGCCGGCAGCGCCCGCAAATCCTCATCGCGGACCGCGTAACCGTCCATGGCCGAGACGTCCGCGGGCGGCGAGTCGACCCTGGCGACCGCCGGCGCCGCGAGCACTCGACCATGCGCCCGCGCGATTCCCACCCATTCGCGGCCGACTGGACTTGCCAGACCACTGACAATCGCCACCGCCTCGTCGAACGCAATCACGCCACCGACCAGCTTCCCGAACGGCCGCCGCTCTTCTCGACGACGCGGATGCCCTCGATGATCATCGATTTATTGACGGCCTTCAGCATGTCGAACAGGGTCAGGCAGGCAACTGACACCGCGGTCAGCGCCTCCATTTCGACGCCGGTCTGGCCGACGGTGCGCACCTCGGCACCGACCGCGAAGCCTGGCAGCGCTTCGTCAATCTCGATGGTGACCGCCACCTTGGTCAGGCCGAGCGGGTGGCAAAGCGGAATCAATTCGGCCGTCCGCTTCGCCGCCATGACGCCGGCCAGCTCGGCCGTCTGCAATACCGCGCCCTTGGGAGCGCGCCCTTCGCGGACGATGGCGATGGTGGCGGCGTCACAGCGCAGCCGGCCTTGCGCGCGGGCGGTGCGCGCCGTCGACTCCTTGGCGCTGACATCGACCATCCGCGCCCGCCCGCTGTCGTCGAGGTGGCTCAACTCGCTCATGCACACACCTGGCTCAGGCGCGGCACCTGGCCGGCCAGCGAGCAGGGCCGGTAGCGGCTGTCGAGTTCGAGGCTGAGCACCAGGTCCCAGCCGTCGCGACAGGCGCCAGTCGAGCCGGGCAGGCAAAAGATGAAGGTATCGCCGATCTGGCCGGCGAGGGCGCGAGACTGCAGGGTCGAGACACCGACGGTGCCAAGGCTGGCGTGGTGGAAGACGACCGCGAAACCATCCATCTCCCGGCGGAACAGGGGCCTCACCGCTTCCGGCGTGACATCGCGCGGCGTGAAGCCGGTGCCGCCGGTGGTGATGATGACATCGACCGCTTCATTGTCGGCCCATGCGCCGACCTGATTACGAATCGCCTCGACCTCGTCGCTGACGATCGCCTTGGCCGCCAGCTCATGTCCCGCGTCCCGAAGCCGGCTGGCCAGCAGGGCGCCCGATGTGTCGGTCTCCTCCGTGCGCGTATCCGAGACCGTCAGCACCGCGATCCGCAGTGGATGGAATGTCAGGCTTTCATCGATTCCCGCCATTATTTGCTCCACCGCGCCCGGTCGGCCTCGTCTGCCAGCGTTGGCTCTATCCAGCGCGAGCCGTCAACCGAGTCCTCGCGCTTCCAGAAGACGGCGTCGGTTTTCAACCGGTCCATCGCATATTCGGCGGCCTCGAAAGCCGCCCGGCGGTGGATGGCGGCGGCGGCGACGAAGACGATGGTGTCGCCGGCCGCGACCTCGCCGCAGCGATGCACCACGGTGATCGCCGAAACGCCGAAACGGCTGCCCGAATCCTCCGCGATCTCGCGCAGCGAGGCTTCCGTCATGCGCGGATGATGATGCAGGAACAGGCTTGTGACTTCCTCGCCCTCATGCGTCTGGGGCCGCGCCGCGCCGGTGAAAGTGACGATCGCCCCGTCGCCGGCCAGCCTGGCCTCAAATGCCCGATATTCGGCGGCGGCGTCGAACGGCTGCGCCGCCAGGCGGATCGTGCAGCGCATCTCAACCCCCGGACAAAGGCGGCATGAATTCGACCGTCTCGGTGCCGCCGAGGCGGTGGTCGTCGAGCACGAAGGCGTCGGCGATACAGGCGCGGGAGCGTTGGCGAAGGTCGCTTGAGGCAAGCGGGTACATCGCGGCCAGCAGTTCGCGCAGATCGATCACCGTTTCGGCGCCGGGCGGCAGGTCGACCTCGACTTCTTGCCCCAGCCGGTCACCGAGCCTGCCGTAAAATCTGACCTTCAAGGCTTGCCTCCTTGGCGGCTCCGCTATCGAGCGGCCCGCCGGTTCCGATGATCCATGTCAATGTCGCCGAGCGCGCGCCGCCGCAAGGCGAAAGCATGTGGACTTATCATCCCGACCTGCTGGCAAAGCCCGTTCCGCGATACACCAGCTACCCAACCGCCGCCGAGTTCCACGACGGCGTCGGCGAGCCGCATCAGCGCGTCGGCCTGGCGGCCGTCACCGTCGACGAGCCGCTCTCGCTTTACGTCCATATCCCTTATTGCCGGGAAATCTGCTGGTATTGCGGCTGCAACACCGGCGCCGCCAATCGCACGCAGCGCCTCGCCAAATATCTCGAATTCCTCTCGCGGGAGATCGACCTGGTCGCGAGCGCGCTCGATGGCCGGGGCCGCGTCGCCAGGATCGCTTTTGGCGGCGGTAGTCCCAATGCCATCGCGCCCCACCAGTTCACCGCGCTCATCGACCACGTTCGGCTGGCCTTCGGCGGTGCCGAGGCGCCGCTGATCTCGGTCGAAATCGATCCGCGCGGATTCGACGCCGAGTTCGCGGCCGCGCTGGCCGCCGCGCGGGTCACGCGTGCCAGCCTCGGCGTCCAGACCTTCGATCCCGCCGTTCAGGCCGCGATCGGCCGCGTTCAGCCTGTCGAGACGATTGCGCAAGCGGTCGAGCTGCTCCGAGCGGCCGGCATCGGCTCGCTCAATTTCGACCTGATGTACGGCTTGCCCATGCAAACCGAAGCCAGCCTCGTCGACGCTCTGTCGCGCAGCCAGGCGATGGGCGCCGACCGCCTCGCCGTGTTCGGCTATGCCCATGTCCCCCACCTGGTCCCGCGCCAACGCCAGATCGACGCGACCGCGCTGCCCGGCGCTTCCGAACGTTTCGCCCAGGCCAGCCTTGCGCACGATTGGCTGATCGGCGAAGGCTGGACGCAGGTCGGGTTCGACCATTTCGCGCGGCCTCACGACCCCTTGGCCGCGGCAGCCCGCGAGGGGCGCGTACGTCGCAATTTCCAGGGATTTACCGACGACCGGTGCGAAACGCTGATCGGCCTGGGCGCCTCCGCCATCAGTCGGTTTGCCAATTGTCTGGTGCAAAACGACCGCAACAGCGGGCGTTATGGGATGATGCTAGGCTCCGGACGCATGGCAGCGGCCCGCGGCATCGAGACGCCCGGCCCCGAGCGCATCCGTGCACGGATGATTGAAGCGCTGTTGAGCCATGGATCGGCCGATCTGGCCCAGTTGCCAGACCGAGTGCGTGTCCGCGACCGCTTGTCGAAATTCGGCCGCGCCGGCTTAATTCGTTGGTTCGATTGGCAGCTTCATATCAGACCGGAAGGCTGGGCATATGCGCGCAGCGTAGCGTCTGTTCTAGACACGTGGCGCGCCGGAGCGGACACGCGCTTTTCCAATGCGGTTTGAGGTCGGGGGTTCGATTCCCCTCGGCTCCACCAGCCCCCGGACGCTTCCGCTCGGCGGATCAGCCTACCAAAGCGGCCGGGTCGGGCGGTGACGGGCGCGGACGGCTTCGCCCTTGACCATGTGCGACTTGAACTTGCGGCGCATATGCTCGGCGCCGTCGACGCTCATACACACCAGGCGGGTGCCGCCGGCGGGCAACGGCTCGGTCGCCGAAACGCCGACTTTCTCGGCTTCGCAGCGGGCGAGGACGGTGCTTTCGCCGAGCGTGACATTGAGGGCGCGGGACATCGGGTTGCTCCTTGAAGAGTAAGCGGGAGCACGCATGGTCTCTCGGCCGCGGGGATGCCTGGGGGATGAGTTTTCCGCGGTGGCTTGCCGTAGCACGGCGGAGCCGAATCCCCTAATTTTCATGGGGGTGGGCAAGTCCGCGAGGCCGTCACGGGAGTGAATCCCGTGACGTCAGTCGGGTTCAGCGACGCTGACCCGCTGGCCGGCTTTCACTGTCTCTACGCGCTGTTCCGGCGACGCTTCGCGTCGGCGTCACTGCGCTCGGCAGTTCAGATATCGAAATCCGTAATTCTGCCGTCGCTGCGGAAGGTGCAGTCCCAGCCTTCGTTGCGATAGCCGTTGCTGGCATAGCCCCAGACCTTGACCGCGCTGCTGCTGATCTGGCGGACCTGGCGGATGCTGACCCGGCCGTAGCGCGAAGCGGTGCCGGCGCAGGCGTTGACCGCGGCCTGGCTGAAGCTTGAGCCATAGCCGCTGCCGAGCGCGCCGATCGAGCCGAGCGCGCCATAGGAATTGCCGCCGTAGCCATAGCCGTAAGGGCTGGTCGCGCACGCCGCGAGCGGCAACGCCAAGGCGGCGATCAGGGGGAGGGACATACGCATCGCGGTTCTCCGTTGCTCAACACTGCCCGCGGCCGCTCCACCTCAGCCAAGTGAACCGGCGGCGGCGGCGCTGGTTCCGACGGTTACGAAGGCGAAATGGGCCGAGCGGCCGAAGCCGACAGTACCGCCACTGGCTGGCGCCGCCGCCGACGATGCAATAACGCGCTGGTGATGGGCGGTTCGGATCATTCCAGCAGCTTGCTCGAAGGCCTGACCGAGGCGGCTCTGATCGTCGCCGATGGCCGCGTGCTGGCCGCCAATGCCATGGCCCGCGCCCTGCTTGGCGACGGCATCGGCGGGGCTTCGCTGGCGGTGGCGATTCCGCACCCGGCCGCGCTTGAGTCGTTGGAACGGCCGGGCGCCGGCGGCGGCGACGATGTCGAGCTGACCGGCCTTGGCGGCGCGCGGCGGCACTGGCTGATGCGCGTTGCCCGTCTCGCCGACGGAACCTCGCTGATCCGCTTCCTCGACCGCAGCGAGGCCCGCGCTGCCGAGCAGATGCGGGTCGACTTCGTCGCTAATGCCAGCCACGAATTGCGCACTCCGCTGGCGACCCTGATCGGCTATACCGAAACCCTGCGCGAGCGCTCCGGCGAGATCGATGGCGATACCCGCGAGCGGTTCCTCGCCGTCGTCCACGACGAGGCGCTGCGCATGCAGCATGTCGTCGAGGACCTCATCTCCTTGTCGCGGATCGAGGCCGAGAAGTTCAGCGTGCCGACCGCGGCGGTCGCACTTGGGCCGCTGCTGGACCAGGCCCTCGACGCCGTGGCGCGGATGGCGGAGGGGCGCGGCTCCGAGGCCGTCCGCGACCTTGCCCCGGCCTTGCCGGACATCGCCGCCGACCGTGGCCAGATCCTGCAGTTGCTCGACAATTTGCTGACCAACGCATTGCGCTATGGCGAGCCGGGGACGCCGGTGACGCTGGCCGCCCGCGCCGAAGGGGCGATGGTGCATGTGACCGTTAGCGACCAGGGCGAAGGCATCCCGCCGGAGCATGTCGCGCGGGTCACGGAGCGCTTCTATCGCGTCGACACCAGCCGCAGCCGGTCGCTCGGCGGCACCGGGCTCGGCCTGTCGATCGTCAAGCATATCGTCGAGCGCCACCGCGGCCGCCTGAGCATCGACAGCAAGGTCGGGCAGGGCACCAGCGTTCACGTCCTGCTGCCGGTCGCCGCCCCGGCGCAGGTTTCATGAAACTGTCACGCGGCGCTGCTAGGCCGCAGGGGGCGTGACCAGGCCCCGCCTCTTGCTCGTCGAGGACGACCGCGCGCTGGCGGAGTTGCTGGCGTGGCATTTCAGCCGCGAAGGCTATGACATCGAGCGCACCGCCGACGGCGACGAGGCGCTGCTGCTGGCGGCGGAGCGCACGCCCGACTTGGTCATCCTCGACTGGATGATCGAGGGCGTCAGCGGCATCGAGGTCTGCCGGCGGCTGCGGCGGCGGCCAGCGACGGCACGGGTGCCGATTATCATGCTCACCGCCCGCGGCGAGGAGAGCGACCGCATCCGCGGCCTCGACACCG
>DAIPLM010000074.1:0-8195 GCA_036769205.1 Sphingomicrobium sp. | reverse complement strand
AGATGGCGGTCGAGGTCGACGACTCCGGCCTGCGGATCGAAGCGCATGGTCTCGATCAGGTCGAAATCCTGTCCGTCCGGCGCCACGAATTCCCCTTTCAGCAAGCACTCGGCCCATTCATCGTCGAGCCGGCTGTCGACGACAAGCCCCGAGCCGAGCCCGAGGCGGGCGACCTTGGCGCCGTCGGCCAGCTCCAGCGTGCGGATGAGGACGTTGAAAGAGGCGTCGCCACCTGGCTCGATCCAACCCATGCTGCCGGTGTAGGCACCGCGCGGCTCCGGCTCGAGGTTGTGCAGCGCCGCGATCGCCGCCAGCTTCGGGGCGCCGGTAATCGAGCCGCAGGGGAACAATGTCTCCAGCACGGTGACCGGATCGATACCGTCGCGGAGACTGGCCGTCACGCGGCTGATCATCTGATGCACGGTGGGATACGTCTCGACGACGAACAGCTCCGGCACCGCCACGGTCCCCGGCTCGGCGACTCGGGCGAGGTCGTTGCGCAGCAAATCGACGATCATCATATTCTCGGCCCGCTGCTTGGGGTCGGCGGCGAGGAAGGCGATTTCCGCCTGGTCCTCGGCCGGGTCGGCGCGGCGCCGGCCGGTCCCCTTCATCGGCTTAGCCTCGATCGTCCGCCCGCGGATGGTGAAGAATTGCTCGGGGCTGAGCGACAGCAGCCAGCCGGCGGGATGTCGAACCACGCCTCCCCAACCGGCCCGCGCCCGGCGCCGCAGCCGGGCATAAGCGGCGAGCGGCGGGCCCAGCAGCCCCACGTCGCAGCCGAAGGTCAGGTTCGCCTGATAAAAGTCGCCGGCGAACAGATGCTCGCGGACCTGGGCGGCGGCGGCGAGATAGTCCTGGCGCTCGATTCGCGGCACCGGCCGCACGGTCCAGGCGCCGGCCGGATCGCCGAGCAAGGCTTCGAGCTCGACCGCGCCCAGCGTGCGATAGCCGTCGAACAATCCGAACCACAGCAATGGCCCCGCGCCTTGCCGCGCTAGCGGCCCGAGCTTCGGCTCGAGCGCATAAGCCGCGTCGAAGGCGATGAACCCGGCGGCATGCTTGCCGTCCGCGATCGCCGCCCGCAGACGGTCAAGCGCCGGCCGCACCTCGCCCATCGACCAGGCCGCAACCTCGTCGACGGGCCGCTTGTACAGCCGCGCCGCCGCCCCACCGGGGCGCATGTCGTCGAACAGGACGAGGGGCTGAGCCATGCCCGCCGCATTGACCATCGCCGGCCCCCTCGTAAAGACGGGCCCATGCGAACCTTGCTCTTCGTCGCGGCGCTGGCCGCCGCCTCGCCGCTCGCCGCGCAGCCGATCGATCCCGCCGTGCAGGCTCGCATCGACCGCATCCTCAAGCAGACGCCGCTGATCGACGGCCACAATGATATCGCCGAGCAGCTCGCGGAAAATTACCAGCGGAGCATCGCCGGCCTCGCCAGCGGTACCGACAGTCGCAGCCCGAAGCCGCTGATGACCGACATGGCGAGGCTTCGCCAGGGCCGCGTCGGCGGGCAGTTCTGGTCGGTCTATATCGACGGCACGATCACCGGCGACGAAGCCATCCGCCAGACCATCGAGCAGATCGACGTCGTCCGGCGGATGATCCTCGCCTATCCCCGAGACCTCGAGCTGGCGTCGAGCGCCGATGATGTCGTGCGTATCCACAAGGCCGGGCGTATCGCCTCGCTAATCGGCGTCGAGGGCGGGCGGCAGATCGGCGGCTCGCTCGCCGCGCTCCGCCAGTTCTACAATCTCGGCGCGCGCTACATGACCTTGACCCACAACCAGACGACCGAATGGGCGGACAGCGCGACGGACGAGCCGAAATACGATGGCCTCAGCCCGTTCGGCGTCACCGTTGTTCACGAGATGAACCGGCTCGGCATGCTGGTCGACCTGAGCCATGTCGCGCCGGCGACGATGAAGGATGCCATTGCCGCCAGCCGCGCCCCGGTGATCTTCTCCCACTCGTCGGCGCAGGCGATCGGCGGGCATCCGCGCAACGTGCCCGATGACGTCCTTCGCCTGCTGCCGGCCAACGGCGGCGTCGTCATGGTCAATTTCGTGCCGGCGTTCCTCTCCGACTCGGTGTGGCGCTGGGGTGCCGAGAAAAGCGCGGAAGCGGCGCGGCTCCAGGCGATCCACCGCGCCAGCAAGGCCGAGGTCGAGGCCGGCGTCAAAGCCTGGGTCGCCGCGCATCCGAGCCCGGTGGTGACGGTGGCCGACGTCGCCAACCATATCGAGCGTATCGCCAAGGTTGCCGGCCATGATCATGTCGGCATCGGCGGCGACTTCGACGGCATCGATGCAACGCCGGCCGGTCTCGACGGAGTCGAGGATTATCCGAGCCTGTTCGCCGAGCTGATCCGCCGCGGCTGGAGCGACTCCGATTTGGCCAAGCTCGCCGGCGGCAATGCGCTGCGCGTCCTTCGACGCGCCGAGACGGTGGCCGCGTCTATGAAAAGCGACCCGGCAGCAATGGCCGGAGTCGACATCCAATGAACGAGCCGCCTCTGCGCCTCGGCATCACCCCGGTGACCCCGCTGCAGCAGAATTGCAGCCTGATATGGTGCACCAAAACCATGCGCGGTGCCTTCGTCGACCCCGGCGGCGACCTGGCGAAGCTGCGCGCGGCAATGCAACAGACCGGCGTCACCATCGATAAGATCCTGCTCACGCACGGCCACATCGACCATTGCGGGTCGGCCGGCATCTTCGCCGAGGAGCTGGGGGTGCCGATCGAGGGGCCGCACGAAGATGACCTTTTCTGGATCGCCCGGCTCGCCGAGGACGGCGCCCGCTACGGCGTTCCCGGCAAGCCGTTCGAGCCCGACCGCTGGCTGGTCGACGGCGACACGGTGAGCATCGGCGAACTGGTGCTGAATGTCCGCCACTGCCCCGGCCACACGCCGGGCCATGTCGTCTTCCATCATCCCGATTCGAAGCTGGCGCTGGTCGGCGACGTCTTGTTCCAGGGCTCGATCGGGCGCACCGACTTCCCCCGCGGCAACCATCAGCAATTGCTCGATTCGATCACCCGGCGCCTATGGCCGATGGGCGACGACACCGCCTTCGTGCCGGGCCACGGGCCGATGTCGACCTTCGGCCACGAGCGGGCCAGCAACCCCTTCGTCGGCGACGCGGCGCTGGCCAGCGCATGATCGGCAGCTGGCGCTTGCGCTCTCTCAGCATTTCGCTATAGGACGCCCCGTTCGCGACGACCCGGCCGCCGCCGCGGGACTTTCCCGCTGGAACCAGGCGAGGGGCGTCGCAAATTTTTTTGGACAATTGACAAGACAGGTGCCGCAATGGCCGTCCCCAAGAGAAAAACTTCGCCGTCCAAGCGCAATATGCGCCGCAGCCATCATGCGCTGAAGCCGGCCAGCTTCCAGGAATGCCCGAATTGCGGCGAGCTGAAGCTGCCGCACAACCTGTGCGCGGCCTGCGGCCACTATAACGGCCGCGAAATCACCTCGACCGAAGCCTGAGCGGCGCGATAGGCGCTTGGCAGTGAACGCCAGCCCGCGCATTGCCGTCGACGCCATGGGAGGGGACACCGGCCCGGCCGCCATGGTCGGCGGGATGGCGCGCGCCCGCCGAAAGCACCCCGGCGTCTGCTTCGAAGTCTTCGGCGACGAGGCGCTGATCGCGCCCGAACTCGCCAGGCATCCGGCGCTCAAGGGCGCCGTCAAAATCCACCACACGGCCGATGCCATCGCCGCCTCGGAAAAGCCGAGCCAGGCGATCCGCCGCGCCAAGACCACTTCGATGGGCCTGGCGATCAACGCCGTGAAGGACGGCCAGGCCGACGCCGCTCTGTCCGGCGGCAATACCGGCGCGCTGATGGCGATGGCCAAGCTGGCGCTGCGGACCATGCCGGGTATCGACCGGCCGGCACTGGCGGCGCTGCTGCCGACGCTCGGCGACAGCGATCTGGTCATGCTCGACCTTGGCGCCAACACCGAGTGCGACGCCCAGAATTTGGTTCAATTCGCGGTGATGGGCTCGGCCTATGCCCGCACCGTGCTTGGTTTGAAGCGGCCACGCGTCAAATTGCTCAATATCGGCACCGAGGAATTGAAGGGCACCGGCGAATTGAAGGAAGCCGCCGCTCTGCTCCGCGAGGCCGATTATCTGCCGATGAAGTTCGACGGCTTCACCGAGGGCGACCAATTGTCTCGCGGCAATATCGACGTCGTCGTCACCGACGGCTTTTCGGGCAATATCGCGCTGAAGACCGCCGAGGGCACCGCCCGCTTCGTCACCGACCTTCTGCGCCGGGCTTTCACCAGCTCCTTGCGCTCGAAGGCCGGTTTCGCTCTGTCGAAGCCGGCCCTGCACATGCTCAAGGTCCACCTCGACCCCAACAACCATAATGGCGCCGTCTTCCTCGGACTGAACGGCCTGGTGGTGAAGAGCCACGGCAGCGCCAACCCCAAGGGCGTCGCCAACGCCATCGGCGTCACGGTGCGGATGGTCGGCAACGACATCACCCGCAAGATCGGCGAGGATCTGGACGAGTTCCGTGCTCACGCCTTCAACCATGAGGCCGCGCAGTGACGCTGCGATCGGTCATCGCCGGCACCGGCTCGGCCCTGCCCAGGCGCCAGGTCAGCAATGCCGAGCTGGCGGCCAGCGTCGACACCACCGACGAATGGATCGTCGAGCGCACCGGCATCCGCAACCGCCACATCGCCGAGGCCGGCGAGACCACGGCGACGCTGGCGCATGACGCGGCGCGGAAAGCGCTCGAGCATGCTGGCATCGAGGCGGCGGCGATCGACCTCATCGTCCTTGCCACCGCGACCCCGGACCAGACCTTCCCGTCCTCAGCGACCAAGGTCCAGGCGATGCTCGGCATTCCCGACTGCATCGCCTTCGACGTCCATGCCGTCTGCACCGGCTTCCTCTATGCCTTGACCGTCGCCGATTCGATGCTGCGCTCAGGCTCGGCGACGACCGCTTTGGTGATCGGCTCGGAGACCTTCAGCCGCATCCTCGACTGGGAGGACCGCGCCACCTGCGTTCTGTTCGGCGACGGCGCCGGGGCGCTGGTGCTCACGGCCGAAGATGGTGGCGAGCGCGGCATCCTGGCGACCAGGCTGCACGCCGACGGCCGCCACAATGAATTGCTGTTCGTCGATGGCGGCCCCTCGACTACCCAGACGGTCGGCAAGCTGCGCATGAAGGGCCGCGAGGTCTTCCGCCATGCGGTGGTCAATCTGGCCGACGTCCTCAACGAAGTGCTCGCCGCTGCCGGTCTCGAGGCGAGCGACATCGACTGGGTGGTGCCGCACCAGGCCAACGCCCGAATCCTCGACGCCACCGCCCGCAAGCTCGGCCTGCCGCCGGAAAAAGTCGTCGTAACCGTCGACCGTCACGCCAACACTTCGGCGGCGTCGGTTCCGCTTGCATTGGACACGGCGGTTCGCGATGGCAGGATCAAGCGCGGCGACCTCGTCGTGCTCGAGGCGATGGGCGGCGGATTCACCTGGGGAGCGGCCGCGCTTCGCTATTAACAGACTTGACGCCGAGTCGGATTGCCGAGCGGCATGTTTTTGGTTAGGCTCCATAAAATTGCTGCTGACAGCGAGCGGGGCAAAGGGGTTCACTATGGCGGACGCGGGAATCGCCCGGTCTCATGACGGTCTCCATTCGGGCACGCTGACGAGGGCCGATTTGTCGGACATCGTCCATCGTAAGCTCGGCTTGTCGCGCGCCGAAAGCGCCGGCCTGGTCGAGCGCATGCTGCACCACATGTGCCATGCGCTTTCCGAAGGCCATAACGTCAAGATTTCCGGCTTCGGCAGCTTCATCCTGCGCGACAAGGGCCAGCGCATCGGCCGCAATCCCAAGACCGGGGTCGAAGTGCCGATCGCGCCGCGGCGGGTGATGACCTTCCGCGCCAGCCAGATCATGCGCGACAAGGTCGCGAAATAGGACATTAGGTGGCCGCGACGGACAAGGATCCGGAGGCGTTCCGAACCATCGGTGAATTGTCCGAAGAGCTAAAGGTCGCCCAGCACATCCTGCGCTATTGGGAAACCAAGTTCCCGCAACTGCGCCCGCTGCAACGCGCCGGCAACCGCCGTTACTATCGCCGCGCCGACGTCGCTCTGGCCCGGCGCATCCATCATCTGCTGTCGAACGAAGGCTATACCGTTCGCGGCGTCCAGAAGCTGCTGCGCGAGCAGCCCAACGCCGAACCCTTGCCGGCGCCGGCCCCGGAACCGGCGCGGGATCCGGACTCGGCGATGTTCGCCGCCGCTCCAACCGAAGGCGACTCAATCGATGTCGAACGGCTGATCGCATTGCGCGACCGGCTGCGCGACGCCCTCACCGACTAAGCCCGCGTTCAGCCGTTCGCCGACTCGCGCGATGGCGGCATCGAGCGGCAGCCGCGACACCCTGACTTCCGGCGGAAAGGCCGACAGCAGCCGCGACGGCATCGCCGCCGAGAGGATGACGAACAGGCCGCGGTCGCCCTGGCGGCGGATCAGCCGGCCGAACGCCTGGGCGAGCCGAGCCGTGATCACGCGGTCGTCATAAGCGCTGCCGCCATAGGCGAGCCGCCGCGCCGCGTGCAGCACCGTCGGCCGTGGCCAGGGAACCCGCTCCATCACCACCAGCCGCAGCGAATCGCCGGGCACGTCGACGCCGTCACGGAGCGCGTCGGTGCCGAGCAAGGATGCGTGCGGATCGTCACGGAACATGTCGACCAACGTGCCGGCGTCGATCGGATCGACGTGCTGGGCGAACAAGGGCAGGCCGGCGCGCGCCAGCCGGTCGGCGATGCGGGCGTGGACCGCCTTCAGCCGCTGGATGGCGGTGAACAAACCGAGCGTGCCGCCGCCGGCCGCCTCGATCAGCCGGGCATAGGCTCCGGCCAAGGCCGGAATATCGCCGCGGCCGATGTCGGTGACGACCAGAACCTCGGTCGCCTGGCCATAGTCGAACGGGCTGGCGGTCTCGAAATGCGCGACCGGACCGGGCAGATGCGCGGCACCGGTGCGGGCGTCGGCGGTCGGCCAGTCAGCGCCACCGCGCAGGGTCGCCGAGGTCACCAGCACGCCGTGCGCGGGGCTTAGCACCGCCCGGGCCAGCGGCCGGGTCGGGTCGAGCCAGCGGCGGTGGATGGCGATGTCATACTCGCGGCCCTCGACCCGCTCGATCGCCAGCCAGTCGACGAAGTCGGGGTCGGCGCTGCCGCCGATTCGCCCGAGCAAGGCGATCCAGGCCGACAATGCCTCGCGCCGCCAGCTTAGGCCGTTGATCGCGCCTTCGACCCGCGCGCGGGCGGCGGCGTCGAGCCAGTCGGGGGCGTCCTCGAGCACCGCCTCCAGCCGGCGGCCGAGCGCCGCCAGCGGCTTCTGCAAGGCTTCTAGCGCGGCGAGCGCGGTGACCGCCGCTTCGACCAGGGCGCCATCCGGCTCGGCCAGCTCGGTCTCCAGCCCATAGCCAGCCTCCTGCGCCTTGGCCCGGGCATAGACGGTGCCGCGCACCTGGGCGAGCAGGGCCTCGATCGGCCCGAACGGCGCCCCTTCCGCCAGCCGCGCCAGCCAGCCGTCGGACGGCATCGCCTTGGCCGCCTCGACCGCGGCGTCGAGCGCGCGCGCGCCTTCCTCGTCATAGCTGGCGACATCCATCAATCGCGCCGCCAGGCCCCGGCGGCGGCCGCGCGAGCGCCCTTCCGGGCCGACGATCCAGCGCCGCATCTCGATCGCCTCCTGGCCACCGAGCGCCACCGCGAAGGTCGAATCGGCGGCATCGAACAGATGATGGCCCTCGTCGAACATAATCCGGGTCGGCGCGTCGGGTCGGCCGCGGGCGGCGTTGACCATCACCAAAGCATGATTGGCGATGACCAGATCGGCCTCGCGCCCGGCCCGCTCGGCGCGCTCGATAAAGCAGCGGCGATAATGCGGGCAGCCGGCATAGACGCATTCGCCGCGGCGGTCGGTCAGCGCCGCCGCCCCGGCCCGCCGGAACAGGCTCGGCAACCAGCCGGGCAGATCGCCGCCGACCATGTCGCCGTCGCGGCTGTAGGCCGCCCAGCGGCCGGCGAGATGGGCGAGGATCGCCGCCCGGCCCGAAAAGGCGCCCTGCATGGCGTCCTCGAGGTTGAGCAGGCACAAATAATTCTCGCGGCCCTTGCGGACGACGATCCGCTTCGCTCGCTCCGTGGCGTCG
>DAIPLM010000073.1:0-8231 GCA_036769205.1 Sphingomicrobium sp. | reverse complement strand
CCTCGCGCTTCAGATAGATACGCGCCTTGCCGGCGCCGAGGTTGCGGCAGCGGGTCAGCGGCGTCGGCCGTCCCGCATAGGTGGTCAGCAGGCTGTCGAGCTCGGCCTGAAAGCCGGGATCGTCCCGCGAAGCGACGAAGGCCGCCTCCAGCTCGGTGATCGCCGGCACCAGGATTTCGGGCACATAAGCGCCGCCGAACCGTCCGAAGCGGCCATCCATCAGCATCGCTCGCCCCGCGATCGCGGGCGCAACGCCGCGAACAACGCGTCGACCCGCTTCGGGTCCTTGAGGCCCGGCGCGCATTCGACGCGCGAGCCGACGTCGAGCCCGTAGGCGCCGACCGCGGCCGCCGCCTTGGCATTGGCCGGGCCGATGCCGCCGGCCAGGAACGCGCTCGGCAAATCGTCGCGGCCGCGCACCAGCGACCAGTCGAACGCCTCGCCGGTGCCGCCGGAGCGTCCGCTGCGCGCGGTGTCGAACAGGCTGCGGTCAGCGCCCTTGCGGCGCGGCGGGGACGAACCATTGACGCCGCAGGCGGCCCAGACTTCGACGTGCTCCGGCAATTGCGCACGGAGGCGAGTGATCTCGGCATCGCTTTCGCGGCCATGCAGCTGAACCGCGTCGAGCCCGGCTTCTCCGGCGACGCGAACCACCTCGGGGGTGGCTGCGTCGCGGAAGACGCCGACCGCTTTCATGCCGGCCGCCCGCATCTGCCCGGCCAAATCGCGGCCACGGCGGGCGGCGAGGGTGCGAGCGCTGAACGGCGCGAAGATCAGCCCGCCATGGGTGGCGCCGTTGGCGCCGGCCAGCGCCACATCCTCGCCGTTCGTCAGCCCGCACAATTTGACCCGGCCGTGGACCAAGGCCCGTGCCGCCTGGCCGGTATCGGACGCCGACATCAGCGCCGAACCGACCAGGAAGGCGTCGACCAAGGGGGCTAAATGGTCGACGTCTTTGCGCGTGGCGACACCGGATTCGGCAATCGCCAGCACGCCGGCGGGGACGAGCGGCGCCAGCCGCTCGGTGACGGAAAGGTCGGTTTTCAGCGTCTTCAAGTTCCGGTTGTTGACGCCGATGATCCGCGGCTGGAGCGACAGGGATCGCTTCAGCTCCTCTTCGTCATGCACTTCGAAAATCACGTCCATGTTCAGGCGGGCGGCTTCGGCCGCGACCGCGCGCGCCTCGTCGTTAGACAGCACCGACAGCATCGCCAGCACGGCGTCGGCGCCGGCCGCCCGCGCCTCGGCCACCTGGCGCGGGTCGACGATGAAGTCCTTGGCCAGGATCGGCCCGTCGAACAGGGTTCGCGCCTGCCGCAGATCGTCGAGCGAACCGCCAAAGCCCGGCCCGTCGGTCAGCACGCTGATGGCGTCGGCGACCGGCGCATACGCCGCGACGGCGTCGCGCGGCGACAGCGTGCTGCGATGCCCGGACGGCGAGGCGCGCTTGACCTCCATGATGAAGCGCGCGCCGGGCCTGGCCAGTGCCGCCAGCAAGCTACGCCGGCTCGGCTCGGGGTCGAAGCTGGCGCCGCGCAGGCGGCCCGCGACTTCCACCCTTTTGCGCTCGACGATGCCGGCCAGCACGTCAACCATGGCTGGCCTCGGCATAGGTGCTGAGCACCTTGCCCGCTTCGCCCGACAGCAGAGCGTCGCGGGCCTGGGCGAAGCCTTCGCGCAGGCTGGCGGCCTTGCCGGCGGTCAGCAGCAGCGCGCCCGCGTTCAGCGCGACGATGTCCTGCTCGGCCCTGGTGCCGGCACCGGCGAGCAGGAGCCGCAGCCGCTCGGCATTTTCCGCCGCGTCGCCGCCGACCGCGGTTTCCAGCGGCGCGCGGTGCAAACCGGCATCCTCGGGCACCAGCACCAACTCCTCGAGCCGGCCGCGATCGAGGCGCACGGCCTGGGTCGGGCCGTGCAGCGCCACTTCGTCGAGCCCCGAGCCATGGACGACCAGCGCATTTTCGACTCCCATGGCGTCGAGCGTCAGGGCGATCGTCCGCAATTTCGTCGGGTCGGCGACTCCGAGCAGTTGCACCGGCGGCCGCGCCGGATTGATGCACGGCCCGAGCAAATTGAGCACGGTGCGCACCTGCAATTGCCGCCGGACCAGCGCCGCATGCTTCATGCCGGGGTGGTAGGCGGGCGCGAACAGGAAGCAGAAGCCCGTCCGGTCGAGCAAGGCCCGCGCCTTGTCGGGCGCAAGCTCGATGCGGACGCCAAGCGCCTCGAGCACGTCGGCCGAGCCGCAGCGCGAGCTGACCGCGCGGTTGCCGTGCTTGGCGACCGGCAGGCCGCAGGCGGCGGCGACAAAGGCGGTGGCGGTCGAGACATTGATCAGGCCCGAGCCGTCGCCGCCGGTGCCGCAGCAATCGGCGAACAGATAATCGGGGCGCTCGAACGGCAGCGCCGCCGCGAACAGGCCGCGGGCGGCGCCGATCATCTCCTCGGCCGTCTCGCTCTTCATCCTCAAGGCGATCAGCATGCCGGCGATCTCGGCGGGCTCGAGCCGGCCGAGCACCAGCCGCTCGAACAGATGCTCGGCTTCGGCGGACGTCAGGTCATGGCCGGTCAGCAGGCTCGGCATCGGGTTGGGCACCGGCCCCTGGTCGACGACCGGGTGGCGGAGCGGCGGGGCGGCAATCTGGGCATTGGACAACATGGCAAATCTCGCTTGGGCCTAGGGCATGAAAAAGCCCGCCTTGCGGGCGGGCTTCGAAGGACTTCGGGTGGTGAGCTTTATCGATTCACCAGCCGCGCCATCGCGCCGCGCCAAACGAGTGCGCGCGCCACCACCAGCCGTTCGCCGTGGGCTTGGTCAGCAGAGCAAAAGCGCGTGCCATGCCTTAAGCTTCGTCGCCGGCGCCGCAACTGTCAAGCACGGGGTTTGCGGCGGCGAACCTTGCGCACTATCAGGCGGGCGCAATTCATGCCTTCAGCAAAAAAGAGGTTTCCCGTGGCCATCACCATTTCCAGCGCCTTCGACAGCGGCAACATCCGCGTCGCCAAGCAATCGGGCGACAGCGCCGAGCTGGAGATCGTCACCGACCACATGAGCGACTTCTACCAATGGTTCCACTTCCGCCTGGCCGGCGGCGCCGGGCGCGAAGTGACCTTGAAGATCATCAATTGCGGCGCGTCGGCCTACCCCGGCGGCTGGCCAGACTACAAAGCCTGCGTGTCGATCGACCGCGAGGATTGGGTGCGGATCGACGGCACCAATTACGCCGACGGCGCCCTCACCATCCGCTTCACGCCCGAGGCCGACATCGTCTGGATCGCGTATTTCGCGCCTTATTCGATGGAGCGGCATCATGATTTGGTGTCGACCGTCGCCGCTTTGCCGGGCGTCGGCTACCGCTCGCTCGGCAAGAGCCTCGACGGCCAGGATCTCGATTGCCTGACCATCGGCGAGGGCCAACTGACCTGCTGGCTCTACGCCCGCCAGCATCCGGGTGAAACCATGGCCGAATGGTGGATGGAAGGCGCGCTCGAGAAATTGACCGACCCCGACGATCCCGTCGCCCGCGTGCTGCGCAGCGAATGCACCTTCCATGTCGTCCCCAACATGAACCCGGACGGGTCGCGGCGCGGGCATTTGCGCACCAACGCGGTCGGCATTAACTTGAACCGCGAGTGGCACGCGCCGAGCGCCGAAAAGAGCCCGGAAGTGCTGTGCGTGCGCGATGCCATGGACCAGGACCCGCCGGCCTTCGCGATGGATATCCACGGCGACGAGGCGATCCCGGCCAACTTCCTCGCCGGCTTCGAGGGCATCCCCTCGCTGAGTGAGCGCCAGACGCGGCTGTTCAAGGCCTTCTCCGAGACACTGGAGCGGCTGTCGCCCGATTTCCAGACCCGCCAGGGCTATGAAATCCCGGCGCCCGGCCAGGCCAATATGTCGATGTCGACGACCCAGCTTGCCGAGCGCTTCGGCTGCCTGTCGATGACACTGGAAATGCCGTTCAAGGACAATTTCGATCTGCCCGACGAAGTCTATGGCTGGTCGCCGGAGCGGTCGAAATATCTCGCCGCCGCCTGCCTCGATTCGCTGCACGCCATGCTGCCGGAGCTGAAGGCGGCGCAAACCGAGCGAGTCAGAAGCGAGAAAGTAGAAGCCTGATGCCAACGCTCGTCCTGCTGCGGCACGGCCAATCGCAGTGGAACCTGGAGAATCGCTTTACCGGCTGGTGGGACGTCGATTTGTCCGCCAAGGGCGTCGACGAAGCCCGGGCGGCGGGCCGCTTGCTCAAGGATCGCGGGTTCGATTTCGACTGCTGCTTCACCAGCGTTCAGACCCGCGCCATCCGCACGCTCCATCTCGTCCTCCACGAAATGGACCGGCTGTGGCTGCCGGTGGCCAAGGACTGGCGATTGAATGAGCGCCATTATGGCGGCCTCACCGGGCTCAACAAGCAGGAGATGATCGACCAGGTCGGCGCGGCCCAGGTCCAGGTCTGGCGCCGCTCGTTCGACATCCCGCCGCCGCCGCTGCCGGACGATAGCCCCTATTTCGTCGGCGGCGACCGGCGCTATGCCGGCGTCGACGTGCCGGCGACCGAAAGCCTCAAGGACACCATCGCCCGGGCTTTGCCTTACTTCCAGCGCGAAATTGCGCCGCGGCTAGTGAAGGGCGAGCGGATCATCGTCTCCGCGCACGGCAATTCCTTGCGCGCGCTGGAAAAGCATTTGTCGGGCATCGGCGATGATGAAATCGTCGGGCTCGAAATCCCGACCGGCGAGCCGATTGTCTATGAGCTTGGCCCTGACCTGTCGGTCAAGCGGCGGTACACTCTCAGTGAAGTCGCGCCCTAGGCTGCAGACGCTGCTTGCACGAACGTGCCCCGCACGTCCTAAGCAGCGTCTTTATGCCGATACATGGCCTCGTCGGCGCGATCCATGACCGACAAAGGCGAATCGCCTTGCTGGACGGGTGTGAAGCCGATGGCGATGCTCAAGGGCAGGCAGGTGCCCTCGAAGCAGAATTCGCAGTCGGCGACCTGGTCGGCCAGCCGCGCCGCCGTCTCGCGCGCGCTGTCCTCGTCAGCATGGTCGAGCAGGATGGCGAATTCGTCGCCGCCGATCCGCGCCACCATGTCGGTCTGGCGGACGCTGGCGATCATGGTTTCGGTCAGGTGGATCAAGGCGGCATCGCCGGCGGAGTGGCCGAAGGTGTCGTTCAGGGCCTTCAGCCCGTCCACATCGACGAACAGCAAGGCCGCCGGAGTCCCGTGCCGCTCGAAGCGGGCGATCATCATGTCGAGATGGACGATCAGCCCGCGGCGGTTGGCGACCGGCACCAATGTGTCCAGGTTCGCCAGTCGGTCGAGCTCCTCGACCCGCGATTCGAGACGCGCGACCTCCCCCCGCAAACGGGAGATTTCCGCGATCAACGCACTAGGGTCCGCAGTCATGACCCGCTGGTCCATTTGATTTTGCCCGCTTTTTTGCCCGGACCCTAGATATCGCAGATTGCGACAAAACGGAATTGCCGGCTTTCAGCTGTCCCAGATTGCGCCAGCCGCATTGTCTTCCTAAACCCCGCGCTCACTCCTGACAGGGGCAAAAGGCGAATGGCTGGGGCATTGGTCGGCATCATCATGGGCTCGACTTCGGACTGGGAGACGATGCGCCATGCCGCCGAGACCTTGGACGAGCTTGGCGTCGCTTATGACAAAAGGGTCGTCTCCGCCCATCGTACGCCGCAGCGGCTCTACGATTATGCGCGGGGGGCGAGGGCAAGCGGCCTGAAGGTGATCATCGCCGGCGCCGGCGGCTCGGCGCATCTGCCCGGCATGGCGGCATCGATGACCAGCCTGCCGGTGCTCGGCGTGCCGGTCGAATCCAAGGCTTTGAAGGGCCTCGATAGCCTGCTGTCGATCGTCCAGATGCCGGCCGGGGTGCCGGTCGGGACGCTGGCCATCGGGCAGCCCGGCGCGGTCAATGCCGCCTTGCTCGCCGCATCGATCCTGGCGGTCACCGACACGGCGCTGGCCGAGCGGCTCGACGCCTTTCGCGCCAGGCAGACCGCGGCGGTCGCCGAATCCCCCGAATGATCCCGCCCGGCGCGACTATCGGCATCGTCGGCGGCGGCCAGCTCGGCCGCATGCTGGCGATGGCGGCCGCCCGGCTCGGCTACCGCAGTCATGTCTTCGATCCCCATGACAGACCGTGCGCGGCCGACGTCGCCGCTTGCCACACCCGCGCCGATTTTGACGATTTGGCCGCGCTGGAGCGCTTCGCCGCCGCCGTCGACGTCGCCACCTACGAGTTCGAGAATCTGCCGGTCGAGCCGCTGCGCCTGCTCGGGGACAAGCTCAAGCCCGGCCTCAAGTCGCTGGCCGTCGCCCAAGACCGCGGCACGGAGAAGCAGTTCATCGAGGGCAGCGGCGCCCGGGTCGCGGCCTGGCACCCGATTGCCAGCCTCGACGATGTCGGCGACGCCGTCGCCCGGCTCGGCCTGCCGATCGTCCTCAAGACCCGACGCTACGGCTATGACGGCAAAGGCCAGGCCTGGATCCGGTCGCCGGGCGACGCCGAAGCGGCGTGGGCGGCGATCGGCGGCGAGCCGGCCATCGCCGAGGCGGGCATTGCGTTCGACGCCGAATATTCGGTCATCCTCGCCCGCGCCGCCGACGGCACCCATGCCTGCTGGGATTCGCCTCGCAACCAGCATTGCGACGGCATCCTCCGCCGGTCGACGATTCCGGCCGGCGACCTGGTTGCGTCCCAGGTCGCCGAGGCGCGGCGGGCGGCGCTCGGCATCGCCGAGGCGCTCGGCCATGTCGGGGTGCTGACGGTCGAGTTCTTCGCATCGGCCGACGGCCCGGTGGTCAACGAAATCGCGCCCCGCGTCCACAACAGCGGCCACTGGACGATCGAGGGCGCCGAGACTTCCCAATTCGAGCAGCACATCCGCGCCATTTGCGGCCTGCCGCTCGGCACGACCGCGCTCACCGCGCCCGAGGTGGTGATGGACAATCTGATCGGCGAGGAGGTGGAGGACTGGCTGCGGCTGGCTACGGAGCCCGGCCTGCACCTTCATTTATACGGCAAGGGCGAAGCTCGCCCGGGGCGCAAGATGGGTCATACGACCCGCCTTGGCTACCGGCTCCCGTAAACCGCCTGCGCGCCATAGGCGCTCGCGAACGGTGCCCGGAAGGCATTGACGAAGCCGTCATAGACCGCGCGGGCGGCCTGGGCGATGGTGCGCGGCCGGTTGTCGCCGGCGCGGGCGAAGAACGCCACCGCCAGCCGCCGGCCGTCGGGCAAAGTGATGAAGCCGACGTCGCTGGTATAGCCCGACAAGGTGCCGGTCTTGTGCTCGACCCGGGTCCCCGCCGGCAGCAGCGCCCGCATCCGGTTCTTGCCGGTCGCGCACTTGGCCATCAGCTGGAGCAAATAGGAGCGGCTCCACGGTTTCAGCAAATTGCCGCTGTCGATCCGCTGCAACAGGCTGACCATCGCCTTGGGCGTGGACGAATCGCGGACATCATGCAGGTCGCGCTTGGCGGCGAGCAGGCCGGCGATGCTGCGGTCGATGCGCAGGCCGTCGAGATTGTTCTGCTCGAGCCAGGCCTGGACCATGCGCGGCCCGCCAAGATTGCGCAGCAGCAAGTCGGTGGCATGGTTGTCGCTGTGGATCAGCATGGCGTCCATCAGCGACGCGGCGCTGCGGCCGGCGATGCGGTCGTCGAGGGTGCGGCGGCCATGCTCGACCTGGGCCAGATAATTGGCTGCGATCGCCACCTTGACCGTGCTCGCCATCGGAAAGGGCTCGTCGCCATAGACGCTGACCAGCTCGCCGGATTTGAGGTCGAGCGCGGCGATGCCGATATTGCCCGGGCTGCTGTTGCTCAGCGACGACAGGCGGGCTTCGAGGAATTGCAGGCCCGGAGGGGCTTCGGCGAGCGCCGGCGCCGCCGACAAAGCGAGCAGCCAAAACAAAAACCCCAGTCGCCGCATCCCCGCCCCGCTTTAGCTGATTGAATCCAAAGGATTCGCGTAACGGAGAATTGGTTAATTGTGGCTTACCATGCGTTTGGCCGTGGCTGAGCTGCGGTGAATCGAGTCGAATGGGACAGTTTTCCGGGATTTTCGCGTTTCACAGCTGGAATGAAAACGGCGGCCGCTGTCGCGGCCGCCGCAATCATAGCCAAGGTCGAGGTTATCGAGCCTCGATCACCTCCACCGGAATCCCCAGCTTGTCGAGCTGCGGCCTGACCTGCTTGGCG
>DAIPLM010000238.1:0-2293 GCA_036769205.1 Sphingomicrobium sp. | reverse complement strand
GAAAGCGGCGACCGCGAACTGGTCAAAGGCGGTGACGAAGATTACGGCGGGCGACGGCCGACGGTTGGCCAGCGCCCGGGCGACGTCGATGCCGTCCATCCCCGGCATGGCGATGTCGAGCAGCATGACGTCGGGCTGCAACCCTTCGGCGAGACGGACTGCGGCCTCGCCGTCGCTGGCGGTGCCGACCAGGTCGACGCCGTCGGAGCGGGCGAGCAGCAATTGCAGGCGCTCGGCGGCCAGCGGCTCGTCGTCGGCGATCAGCACTTTGAGTGGCGGTTCATCCATTCGAGCGATCCAGCGGCAGGGTCAGGTGAACCTGATAGCCGCCCTTGGGGAGCGGGCCAAATTCACATTTTGCCTGCGCGCCGAACCGCGCCTGGAGCCTCTGGCAGACATTGGTAAGGCCGACCCCGGTGCTGTCGGCCGGGTCGTGCTCGACGTGGATGCCGGGCTTGCCGCTGTTGGTGACGGTAATCGCGAAGCGGCCGTCGCCGAGCGCCCGCGCCTCGATCCGCAAGGTGACCTTTTCCTTGGTCGGAGAGACACCGTATTTGATCGCGTTCTCGACCAATGGCTGCAGGACCAGGGCCGGCAGGCGGGCCGATTCCAGCTCTGGCGGGATATCGATCTCGACCCGCAAGCGGCTCGGGAAGCGGACCTTCTCGATGTCGAGATAGAGGCGCTGGAGGTCGATCTCCTCGGCCAGGGTAACGTCCGCCGACGGATCGACCGACAAGGTGGTGCGGAAGAAGGTCGACAATGCCAGCAGCATTTCCTCCGCCTTTTCGGCGCGCCCGGTCATCACCAGCGACGACAAAGAGTTCAAGGTGTTGAACAGGAAATGCGGGTTGACCTGATAGCGCAGCGCCCGGACCTGGGCGGCGCGGGCGGCGGATTCGGCCAGAGCGGCGCGGCGCTGGGCGCCGAGCGCCTGGGCTTGGGCCAGCGTCGCCAGATAGAAAGCGCTCCAGGCGGCGAAAAAGAAGAACCAGGTGACCGAGCTGTCGGCGATCCAGCGGACCCTCTTGTCGCGGTCGAGCTCGGCCATGCGCGGCAGGGTGACCACCAGCGGGTCGCTGGCGGCGCGCTCGATGCGGATCTGATAGCCTTTTTCGATGACGACGAAGCCCTCGCGGGCCTGGAAGCGGAACTCCTCTTTGGTCGGCTTGAAGTAAGGCTCCAGGAAAATGATGGTAGTCGCCTGGCCGATGGCGGCGACCGCCGACAGCACCGCCGCCAGGATCGCCTTGCGGTGCATTGGCGCGCCGCGCGTCAAGCTGTTGAGCGCGCCATAGAGGACGAAGGTCAGCAAGGTGCCGGCGATGATCGTCGGCACCTTGTTGTGCAGCACCGTCCACGGATCGTCGCCGAGCAAAGCCCGGGCGACGACGGTGGCGGCATAAACGAGCCAGAAGCCGAGAATCGACTTCAAGGCGAGACGCCAATCGGCGAAACGCCGCTCCTCGACAAATCCATTGCTCATGCCACCACTTAGGGTCGCCGCCACGGCCGGCGCAATCCGCCCGCTGTCGCTTGGCAGAAGCGGCGCCGCCGCCGGTCGAACAATCCACAGTTTTGTCGGGGAACGGCGGCAGCCCCGCTTCGTTGCGCTTGACAACATATCGCTGGAGTGAATCGGCCATGACGCATCACAAGACGGACGAGGACGGCAAGCAGGCTTCGGCCCCGCCGACCGTCGAGGGCGCGCCGCCAGAGCGCGAGCTTGAACTCAAGCTCAAGAAGCACCCGGAAGACCTTGATGCAAAGGCCGATGTTGGCTCGGATGAATCCATGGACGCGTCCGACCCGAGCGCCGCGACTCAGCCCGGCGGCAATGAGCCGGCGCCATCCTCGGGCTTCCCGAAAAAATAATTCGGAAGCGTAACAAGCTTCTCCCCTCGTTGCAGAAAATCCACAGTCGCGGGTCGATCCGGCCCAGTGAAGAATTCGCTCTTGCCGCGAGCCTAAGCCTTTGATTCAATATGAATGGGGGGTGGGATCGTGGTTAAGCAATTCGCAACCAAGCCAGTCGCATGATCCTGCTCGGGCAAAAGGAGTTGGGTTCATGACGACGCGGACCAGTCAGCCTGCCGGCGGGGCGCTGCTGATTTCGGAAATGAAGGAGTTCGCCAGCTTCTCCAAGGCGACGCAGCGTTACCTGCGCCGTTCGCTGGACATCGCCTTCGGCCGCAGCGACCCGATCGCCATCTGGGCCCGCGACGAGGCCGAGGCGGCCTCAATCCGCGCCCAGGCTCGTTTCTACAAGCAGCTCGAGCATCTGCGCCTGCAG
>DAIPLM010000072.1:0-8294 GCA_036769205.1 Sphingomicrobium sp. | reverse complement strand
TCCGGCTTCGGCCCGACCCAGACCATGCCGGCATCGATCACCGCCTGGGCGAAATCGGCATTCTCGCTGAGGAAGCCGTAGCCGGGGTGGATCGCCTCGGCCCCCGACGCCTTGGCCGCGGCGATGATCCTGTCGCCGCGCAGATAGCTGTCCGCCGCCGGGCTCGGGCCGATGTGCACCGCCTCGTCGGCCATCCGAACGTGAAGCGCCTTGGCGTCGGCGTCGGAATAAACGGCGACCGTCCGCACCCCCAGCCGCCGCGCGGTGCGGATCACGCGGCAGGCAATCTCGCCGCGATTGGCGATGAGGAGGGATTGGATCATGCCAACCCCTTAGACGAAATGACCGATCGAGTTGCCGAAATTGTGGAGGAGGATCGGAAGCAGCAGGCTGCCGGTCCGCTCGCGCATCCAGACCAGGATCAGCGACGGGACGCCAGTCAACAGGAAGGTCGTGAGGTCGAAGGAGAAGCCGCCGGCATCATAGCCGAACGCATGCGCCAGACCGAACAGGCCCGAAGACAGCAATGCGCCCCAACCCCAATCGATCCCGAGCGCCCGAACCCGACCGCGGAAAGCCTCGTTCAAAGCCAGCAGCAAGACGCCGCGATAGAAAGGCTCTTCCTCAAGCCCCGGCATGGTCAGCTGGAAGGCGATTGTCTCGGCGCTCGCCGACGCGTCATCGCTCGACAGCGCGAAGTACGTGAAGACCGCGATCAGCACTGCCGCGACGATCAGCGTCGGTTTGAGGCTCCCCGGCTTTTGCACCAGCGTCAGTCCGGAGCGTTGCCAGCCAAAGGCGGGGTGGCTTGCGACCGCCAGCGTGATCAGAAGCGCAACGCCCTTGCCAAGCCAGTTCCAATCGCCACCGACGAAGTCCGGCAGCAGCCCATAAAAGCGGGTCAGAGCGGCGTCATTCGCAAAGAACAATGCCGCCGCGACCAGCAGCCATTTGGGCGCGAAATTCTTGCGGTCAGCCAGGCCGAGCAACCCCCCAATTGCCAGCAGCCCGCCAACGATCGCCAGGATCGAGATCAATCCATAGTTCATTGCATTCCCCCACAATCGATCGGCTGAACGCTTTCGGCGCGAATCATCCGGCTGGGCATCCCGTGGTGCGTGACGAGAAGCTCAAATTCATCACCTTCCACGCGCCATTCTCCCGCACCAGGTCGAAATGGTCGAAGCCGCAATTGGCGACCTTGCCGTTCACCCGGACGACGAACGGCGCCCAGACCATGGCAATATCGCCGTCGACCTCGACCGCCGGGTCGCTGATGCTTTCGGAAAAGCGCGCGTCGGGCGAGACTCGCTGCGCGAACTCGGTCCAGCTCATCTGGCGCAAGCCATTGCCGCTCGCCCGCTCCCCGGTCGCCGTCACCCGGCCTTGCGGAAAAGTCAGCCGCAGCACCGCCGCCGAATCCCCCGCCTCGAACGCCGTGAACAACGACTGGATCGGCGCCAGCACGTTGGCGGTCTCGAAATCAGGCGGCGGAATCGGCTGTGCCGGTGGCAGTTGTCCGGAGGAGACTTGTGCAGCGACAAAGAGGGGCAACAACATTGGCTTGGGGCTTCCTACATCCGGAATACGCCGAACTGCGGGCGTTCGGGGATTGGGGCGTTGAGGCAGGCGGCGAAGGCGAGGCCGAGGACGTCTCGGGTCTGCGCGGGGTCGATGATGCCGTCGTCCCAAAGGCGCGCGGTGGCATGCCAGGGATTGCCCTGGGCTTCATAATCGTCGCGGATCGGCTGCTTGAAGGCTTCGGCCTGCTTCTCCGTCCATTTGTCGGCGTCGCGATGGACGGTGGCGAGCACGCTCGCCGCTTGCTCGCCTCCCATCACCGAGATGCGAGAGTTCGGCCAACTGAACAGGAAGCGCGGGCTGTAAGCGCGGCCGGCCATGCCATAATTGCCGGCGCCGAAGCTGCCGCCGATGAGGACGGTGATTTTCGGCACCTGCGCGGTGGCGACGGCGGTGACCAATTTGGCGCCATGCTTGGCGATGCCCTCGGCCTCATATTTGCCGCCGACCATGAAGCCGGAAATGTTCTGCAGGAACAGCAAGGGGATGCGGCGCATCGCGGCCAGCTCGATAAAGTGTGCGCCCTTGACCGCGCTTTCAGAGAACAACACGCCGTTGTTGGCGAGGATCGCCACCGGCATCCCCCAAATATGGGCGAAGCCGCACACCAAGGTGCTGCCGTAGAGCGGTTTGAACGGCTGGAATTCCGATGCGTCGACGATGCGGGCGATGATTTCGTGGACGTCATAGGGCGCGCGGACATCCTCGGGGATGATGCCATACAGCTCTTCCGGATCATAAGCGGGCGGGCGCGGTTCGCGGGTTTCGACCAAAGCGCCTTCCTCGGCGCCCAAATGCGAGACGATGTCGCGGACAATCGTCAGCGCATGCTCGTCATTCTCGGCAAGATGGTCGACAACGCCCGACTTGCGGGCGTGCAGGTCGCCGCCGCCCAAATCCTCAGCAGAAATCTCCTCGCCCGTCGCCGCCTTGACTAGCGGCGGGCCGGCGAGGAAGATCGTCCCCTGATTGCGAACGATGACGCTCTCGTCGCTCATCGCCGGCACATAGGCGCCGCCGGCGGTGCAGCTGCCCATGACGCAGGCGATCTGGGCGATGCCTTTCGCCGACATTTGCGCCTGGTTGTAGAAGATGCGGCCGAAATGATCGCGGTCGGGGAAGACCTCGGCCTGGTGCGGCAGATTGGCGCCGCCGCTGTCGACCAGGTAGATGCACGGCAGCCGGTTGGCTTCCGCGATTTCCTGCGCGCGCAAATGCTTCTTGACGGTCAACGGGTAGTACGTCCCGCCCTTCACCGTCGCGTCGTTGCAGACGATCATCACCTGCCGGCCCGACACCCGGCCGATGCCGGCGATCATCCCGGCGCCCGGAACTTCGCCTTGATACATGTCGCAGGCGGCGAGCTGGCCGATCTCCAGGAACGGCGAGCCAGGATCGAGCAGCCGCTCGACGCGATCCCTCGGCAGCAGCTTGCCGCGCGACACATGGCGATCGCGATGCTTCTCGGAGCCGCCCTTCGCCGCCTCGGCGACATCGGCGCGCAACCGCTCGGCCAGCCCCCGGTTGTGCGCGGCGCGGGCGCGGAACTCCTCGCTGTCGATGGCGATTGTGCTGTCGATCCGCGGTGCGCTCATGCCCCTCAGGAACCCCGTTGGTCGAAAATGCCTGCCGCCCGCCTAGCCGCTCGCTAGGGGCATTGCAAAGCAGTCGAAAGGCCTCGTCATGAAACGTCCGATTTTCCTCGTCTTCGCATCCGCGCTCGCGCTGACCGCCGGAACCACCGCCTGCAAGCAAGTCGGCGACGCCACCCAGGCTGAAGCGATCAAGGGCGGCGAGGCCGGCATCGTCAAGGCGGCGATGGACACGACCGTGAAGCCGGGTGACGACTTCTATGGCTATGCCAACGGCAGCTGGATGCGGACGACGGAGATTCCGGCCGACCGGTCGAGCGTCGGCAGTCACACAATCGCCGACCAGCAGACCGAGAAGAACCTCAACGCCATCATCGATGAGCTGCAGAAATCTGATCCCGGCGCCGACACCGACGGCGGCCGGGTCAAGGCTTTCTACAATGCCTTCCTCGACACCGGCACCATCGACAAGCTCGGCATGACGCCGATCCAGGACGACCTCAACCGCATCGCCGCGATCAAGGACAAGACCGAGCTTGCCCGCGCCATCGGCGCCAGCGTCCGCGCCGACGTCGACCCTCTGAACGCCACCGACATGTCGACCGAGAATCTGTTCGGCGTGTTCGTCACCCAGGCGCTTGGCCAGCGCGAGGTCATGCCCTACATCCTGCAGGGTGGGCTCGGCATGCCGGAGCGCGAATATTACCTTTCCGGCGATGCCGACATGCGCGCCCACCAGGCCGCGTATCGCAAATATATCGGCAACCTGCTGACCGCTGCCGGCATCCCCGACGCGCCGGCCAAGGCGCAGCGCATCTGGGATCTGGAGCTGAAGATCGCTCAGGCGCAGGCGACGCGTGAAGAACGTGACGACTGGTCGAAGGCGACGCAGATCTGGACTCCGGCGGACTTCGCCAAGAAGGCGCCGGGTCTCGACTGGAGCGCCTTCTTCGAGGCCGCGCAGCTCGGCAACCAGCAGAAGTTCGAGGCGTTCGACGCCGGCGCCATCCCGAAGCTCGCCGCGCTGGTCGGCTCCGAACCTCTGGATGCCTGGAAGGACTGGATGACCTTCCACCAGATCAACCAGAACACGTCGGTCCTGCCCTCGAAGCTCGATCAATTGAGCTTCGCCTTCAACGGCACGGAATTGACCGGGGCGGAAGCGGCGCGGCCGCGCGACAAGCGCGCCATCAGCGCCGTCAATGCCAACATCGGCGACGCGCTCGGCAAGCTCTACACCGACAAATATTTCCCGGCGTCGGCCAAGGCCGCGATCCAGGAGATGGTGAAGAACATCAAGGCCGCGTTCGTCCGCAAGATCGACACGCTCGACTGGATGGCGCCCTCAACCAAGGCAGAGGCCAAGAAGAAGGTCGAGACCATGGCCGTCGGCGTCGGCTATCCCGATAAATGGCGCGATTATTCGTCGCTCCAGCTCGCCGCCAACACCGCTTACGCCAACAAGCAGGCCGCCGAGAAGCTGCGCTATACCCAGCAACTCGCCAAGATCGGCAAGCCGCTCGACACCGGCGAATGGTGGATGAACGCGCAGCTGGTCAACGCCGTCAACCTGCCGGTGCAGAACGGCCTCAACTTCCCGGCGGCGATCCTGCAGCGGCCCTTCTACGACGCAAAGGCGGAAGCCGCGTTCAACTATGGCGCCATCGGCTCGGTCATCGGCCACGAGATCAGTCACAGCTTCGACGATGCCGGCGCCCTGTTCGATTCAACCGGCCTGATGCGCAACTGGTGGACTCCGCAGGATTTCGTCGAGTTCAAGAAGCACGCCAAGGCGCTGTCCGACCAGTATGACACGTATGAGCCCTTCCCCGGCCTGCACGTGAAGGGCAATCTGACGCTTGGCGAGAACATCGCCGACGTTGCCGGACTACAGGCGGCTTATGATGCCTATCACGCTTCGCTCGGCGGCAAGGAGCCACCGGTGATCGACGGCTTCACCGGCGACCAGCGCTTCTTCATCGCCTTCGCCCAGGGCTGGGCGTCGAAGATGCGCGAAGCGGCACTCCGCCAGCGCATCGCCACCGACGGGCACGCCCCCGGCCAATACCGCGCTCTCACCGTCCGCAACCTCGACGCTTGGTACAAGGCGTTCAACGTGCAAGAGGGGCAGAAGCTCTACCTCGCGCCGGACAAGCGCGTGCCGATTTACTGAGGCTGTTGCACCCGGTTGGCGCGAGCGATAACGTAATCGACGATCGCTTCGCGCTCGCCGGGCGTCAGCTGCGTCAGGTGGCGCCGTACCATGTCCGACATCATGCCGAGGTTCTTCTTGGTCTTGCCCTCGCCCGTCGTCAGGAGATGGGTCAGCTCCGCCTTTGAGTACGCGCCGGCAATGTCGAGGTTGGGTGTGAAGCCCTGATATCCCTGCAATGCGGCGTTGTGGCATGACGTACACGTGATGCGCGTCAGTGCCCGACCGCGCTCAAATTGCGAGCCCATGTCGGGCGGCGGATCGGCTCGGTAGCGCGCGACCTGCTGGAGCGAATTGCCAAAGCCGCGGTCGAGATCCTCGTAGAAGCCCTTGCCCTTCTTGATGGGGGGCAATTGCCTCCCCTCCGGCTTGAAGCTGCGGACATAGGCGATCACCGCCGCCATGTCGGGCTCACTGAGGAACTGAAAGCTTTCGACCGGCATGAACCAGAACTCACGCCCGTCCTTGGGGACTCCATCGCGCAGCAACCTGTGGAAGTCTTTGTCGCTGTACTGCTGCCCAATCAGCGTAAGGTTCGGCGCGTTCATCTCGCCATAATCGGGATCGTCGGTCGTGGCATTATAGCCCTGCAGCTTGTCGCCGTGGCAACCCGTGCAGTCGAGGATGACGGCGAGGCGTTTCCCATGGGCGACCTTCTCCGCGTCGGTCTTGTAATCGCCGCCGTCGTAAATCAGCGCTGCTGGTGTGGCTTCGGCAGTGGATTGATCATCGCCCGCGTTCCGGTCGCAGGCCGCCAGCAACAGGAATCCGATTGCCAGTTCGCGCATGGGATCCTCCCCCCATGGGGCGTTAGCCGATCATGCGCTCAGGCGCCAATAAGCTCCCGGCCGATCAGCATCCGCCGGATCTCGTTGGTTCCCGCGCCGATGTCGAGCAATTTGGCGTCGCGGTAGTAGCGCTCGACCGGCCAATCCTTGGTGTAGCCGGCGCCGCCCAGCGCCTGCACCGCCTCGTTGGCGACCCTGACCGCGCTTTCGCTGGCCAGCAATATGGCGCCGGCGGCGTCGAAGCGGGTGGTCTTGCCGGCGTCGCAGGCCTTGGCGACCTGATAGACGTAAGCGCGCGCCGAATTCAAAGCGACATACATGTCGGCGACCTTGGCCTGCATCAGCTGGAAGCTGCCGATCGCCTGGCCGAACTGCTTGCGCTCGCGCACGTAGGGCACGACCGTGTCGAGGCAGGCCTGCATGATGCCGATCTGGATGCCGGCGAGCACCGTGCGCTCATAGTCGAGCCCGCTCATCAGCACGCCGACGCCGCCATTTTCCGGGCCCATGATGTTATCGGCGGGGACGAAGCAATCCTCGAACACCAGTTCGGCGGTCGGTGAGCCGCGCATCCCCATCTTGTCGACTTTCTGGCCGATCGAGAAACCCTCCATGCCCTTTTCGATGAGGAAGGTGGTGATGCCACGGCTGCCCTCGCCGGTCTTGGCATAGACCACCAGCACATCGGCGTCGGGGCCGTTGGTGATCCAGAATTTGGTGCCGTTGAGGCGGTAGCCGTTGCCCGATTTCTCGGCCTTCAATTTCATCGAGACGACGTCACTGCCCGCCCCGGCCTCGCTCATCGCCAGGCTGCCGACATGCTCGCCGCTGATCAGCTTCGGCAGATATTTCTGCTTCTGTTCGTCGCTCGCCCAGCGGCGGATCTGGTTGACGCAGAGGTTCGAATGGGCGCCGTAACTGAGGCCCACGGACGCCGAGGCGCGGGCGACTTCCTCCTGGGCGACGACATGCTCGAGATAGCCCAGGCCAAGCCCGCCATACTCCTCCTCGACGGTGATGCCGTGCAGGCCGAGCGCGCCCATTTGCGGCCACAGATGGCGCGGAAACTGGTCCTTCTCGTCGATTTCGGCGGCGATCGGCGCAATCTGCTCGCGGGCGAAGCGTTCCGTCGTGTCGCGGATCGTGTCGGCCATTTCGCCGAGATCGAACTCCAGGCCCGGCATGTCGCTCATCGCACTCTCCCTGCCCATCGCCGCTAGCAGAGCGCGAAGCATTTGAACAAGGCGGGGCGCCGGCTTATGTGCGCTGCAACAAGGAGTTCCACACCACCATGGCCACCACCCTTTCGTCCGACCCCGTCGTCATCCTCTCCACCGCCCGCACGCCGATGGGCTCGATGCAGGGGGCGCTGGCGGGCGCTTCCGCCACCGACCTTGGTGCCACCGCGGTCAAGGCGGCGGTCGAGCGCGCGGGCGTGTCCGCCGACGCCATCGACCGCATCTACATGGGCTGCGTGCTGCCGGCCGGGCTCGGCCAGGCGCCGGCCCGTCAGGCGGCGATCAAGGCCGGCCTGCCCAAGTCGGTGCAGGCGACCACCGTCAACAAGGTCTGCGGGTCGGGCATGCAGACGGTAATCATGGGCGCCGAGGCGCTGGCCGCCGGCAATGCCGACCTCATCGTCGCCGGCGGCATGGAGTCGATGACCAACGCGCCCTACCTCCTCAAGAAGCACCGCTCCGGCGCCCGCATCGGCCATGACACCGCCTTCGACCATATGTTCCTCGACGGGCTCGAGGACGCCTATGAGGAAGGCCGGGCGATGGGCAGCTTCGCCCAGTGCACCGCCGACGAATATCAGCTGACCCGCGAGCAGATGGACGCGTTCGCCATCGAGAGCCTCAGCCGCGCCAAGGCGGCGATCGAGGGCGGCGCCTTCAAGGCCGAGGTGGTTCCGGTCACCATCCAGGGTCGCAAGGGCGAGACCATCGTCGACACCGACGAGGCGCCGGGCAAGGTCAACCCGGAGAAAATCCCCGGCCTCAAGGCCGCCTTCGCCAAGGACGGCACCATCACCGCCGCCACCAGCTCGTCGATCAGCGACGGGGCCGCCGCCGTCGTGCTGATGCGCGAATCCGACGCCGGCGAGCAAGGCCTGACGCC
>DAIPLM010000071.1:0-8365 GCA_036769205.1 Sphingomicrobium sp. | reverse complement strand
GTCGTCGAGGCTTTCAAAGATGTCGGCGATCAGGCGCGATGCACCGGCTCGGATGCGGGTCCCTTCACCGGCAGGAGTCTGGAGGAATCGGCCCGTTGCCCCGGCGACGTCGATATTCTGCATCCGACGCGCGACGACCGAGGGAATCAGGAAATTTTCCTTGAGGAAATTGGCCAGCGCCTCGCCGATGCGGTCCTTGTTGCGCGGGATGATCGCCGTGTGCGGGATCGGCAGGCCGAGTGGGTGGCGGAACAAGGCCGTCACCGCGAACCAGTCGGCGAGGCCGCCGACCATCGCCGCCTCGGCAAACGCCTTCACATAGGCCAGGCTAGGCCAGGCATGCTCGTAGGCGCGGGCGGCGAGGAAGATCGCCGCCATCACCAGCAACAGGCCGGTGGCGGCGACCTTCATGCCGCCGGCGCCGGGCTGGACCGGGTTGAAGCGGAGAACTGGGCCGGGAGTCGAAGGCGGCGAGATCATCGCCGCCACTCTAGCCGCGCCAAACCCGATGTCACTCCGCGGGCAGCGGCGCCGGGGATTCGTGGGCCGAGTGGTGCGGCTCGTAGGTCAGCAATTTGTCGCGAAGCCACGGCCCGACCCGCTTTTCGAGGCCGTCGGCGAGGCTGAAGCCAGCCGGCACGATCAGCAGCGTCAGAAGGGTCGACAGGATGAGGCCGCCGATTACCACCGTGCCCATCGGCGCCCGCCAGGCGGCGTCGCCCGACAGGGAAATCGCCGTCGGGATCATGCCGGCGACCATGGCGACCGTCGTCATCACGATCGGCTGCGCGCGCTTGTGGCCGGCTTCCATCAGCGCCTCGGCCTTGGGCATGCCATGGTCCATCATCTCCACCGCGAAATCGACCAGCAGGATCGAGTTCTTGGCGACGATGCCGAACAACATGAGGACGCCGATGAAGACGGGCAGCGACAGCGGCTGGCCAAGGATGGCGAGCGCGATCAGCCCACCGAGCGGCGCCAGCAGCAGCGAGCCCATGTTCACCAATGGCGACATGAAGCGCCGATAGAGCAGGACGAGGACGGCGAAGACCAGCAGGACACCCGAGCCGAGCGCAACGATGAAGCCCGACATCATCTCGTTCTGCCACTCCTCGTCGCCGAACGGCGCGTTCGACACGCCCAGCGGCAGGTTGGACATGGTCGGCAAGGCGTTGATCTTCGCCATCGCCTCGCTCTTGACCACACCTGGCGCCAGGTCCGCGCCAACGAAAATGCGGCGGTTCTGATTATAGCGCTGGATCGTCGTCGGTCCCGACCCGAAGCTGATGGTGGCGACCCGGCTCAGCGGCACGCTGCCGCCGGACGTCGTTGGCACTGGCAGGTTGCGGATCGTCTCCAGATCCTCGCGCGAGGATTCCGGCAGCATCACCCGGATCGGCACCTGGCGATCGGACAGCGAGAATTTGGCGGTGTTCTGGTCGATGTCGCCCATCGTCGCGATCCGGATCGTCTGGCTGAGCGCGGTCGTCGTTACCCCGAGCTGGGCGGCGAGGTTGACCTGCGGCTTGATCAGCAGCTCAGGCCGGCGCAGGTCGGCGTTGACCCGCGGCGCCCGCACTTCCTTCACGGCGCTCATCTCGTCGACCAACTTGCTGGCGGTGCGGTTGAGCAGGGCCGGATCCGATCCGGACAGCATGATCGAGATGTCGCGGCCGGTGCCGCCGCCGCCGCTTTGCGACAGGAAGCTGACGCGGGCGTCGGCGACCTGGGCCAGCTGCGGCGTCAGGTCACGCTCGAATTCGATGCTGGTCCGCTCGCGATGCTTGTCGAGGGTGATGAAGATGAAAGCATTGCCTTCGCGGATGCTCTCGAGCGCATGCAGCGTTTCGGGCTGCTTGTTGATGATATCCGCGACCTTGTCGGCCACCGCCTCGGTCTGCTTGATCGTCGTCCCCGGCAGCATTTCGATGCGGACCCGGCTGAAATCCGAATTGGTGGTCGGGAAGAACTGGCTGGGGAGCGACATGAACATGCCGATCGTCAGCACGAACGACAGGAAGCCGATGCCGACGATCCACATGCGGTGGTCGCGGAAGCGCGCTTGCCACCGGCCGGCGAAATATTCGTGGTAGCGGGCGACGCCGCCGTTGGTGAGGCCGATAAGCAGGCCGAGCAGCTTGACCGCGACAGTTCCGGCGATCATCGCCAGGACGAACCCGACGAACAATGGGATGATCGGCGGCAGCTCGAGCGACGCCATCAGCTTGGGCACGGTCGCGATCGTCATCATGAATGCGGCCAGCACCAGCAGGATGAAGATGAATTCCACGATCCAGTAACCCGGCCGCAGGCGGACGCGCTCGAATCCGGCGCGCATCGCCTTGGCCTTGGTCGAATCCAGCGACCAGCGCAGGATGCCCATGTAGCGGTCCATCAGCCAGCCCTCGCCGTGGGACTGGTGGCCTTGGGCTTTGAGGAAATAGGCGGCGATCATCGGCGTGATCATGCGGGCGACGAACAGGCTCATCAGCACCGCCAGGACGACGGTGTAACCGAAATTCTTGAAGAACTGGCCGGAGATGCCGGGCATCATGGCGACCGGCAGGAAGACGGCGACGATCGACATGGTGGTGGCGAGCACCGCCAGGCCGATCTCGTCGGCGGCGTCGATCGACGCCTGCCAGGCCGATTTGCCCATGCGCATGTGGCGGACGATGTTCTCGATCTCGACGATGGCGTCGTCGACCAGCACACCGGCGACCAGGCCGAGCGCGAGGAGGGACAGCGAATTGAGCGTGATCCCCATCATGTCCATGAACCAGAAGGCGGGGATCGCCGACAGCGGGATGGCGACCGCGGAAATCAGCGTCGCACGGATGTCGCGAAGGAAGAGGAAGACGACGAGGACGGCGAGGAGCGCGCCTTCGACCATGGCCAGCATCGAGCTGGAATATTGCTGCTTGGTGTAATCGACGCTGGTGAACAGCTGAGTGAACTCGACGCCGGGATTCTCTTTCTCGATCTTGTCGAGCTGCACCATCGCCTCGTCATAGACGGTGACGTCCGAGGCGCCCTTGGCGCGGGCCATCGAGAAATTGACGACCTGGGCGCCGCGAATCTTGCCGATGCGCTTTTGCTCGCCATAGCTGTCGCTGACGCTGGCGATGTCGGCGAGCTGGACGGTACGGCCGCCGCTCAGCTGGATCTGGGTCTGCGACAGCGCGTAGGCATCGGCGGCATTGCCGAGCACGCGGACCGACTGGCGCGAGCCGGCGATCTCGGCGCGGCCGCCGGCGGCGTTGACGTTGAGCTGGCGAAGCGCAGTGTTGACCTGCGACGCCGTCACCCCGAGCGACTGCATCCGCGCCGGGTCGAGGATGACCCTTATCTCGCGGTCGACGCCGCCGTTGCGCTCGACCGCCGCCATGCCTTCGACGGCGAGCAGTCTTTTGGCGACGACATCGTCGACGAACCAACTCAATTGCTCGATCGTCATGTCCGGCGCCGCGACCGCGAAATAGGCGATCGGGTTGCTCGAGGTGGTTTCCTTCTCGACGAACGGCTCGAGGATGCCGTCGGGCAGTTCGCCGCGGATCTGGTCGATGGCGTTCTTCACCTCGTTGACCGACTGGTTGACGTCGGTGCCGATCTCGAACTCGACGACGGTGGTGGACGAGCCTTCGTTGGCGGTCGAGCTGATGCTGCGCACGCCGGGCAGGGTCCGCACCGAGGATTCGACCAGCTGGGTGATCTGGTTCTCGATTTCGGTCGGCGCCGCGCCGGGCTGGCTGATCGAGGCGATCACCACCGGGAACTCGATGTCCGGATTGTCCTGGACGTCCATGCCCATGAACGCGATCAGGCCGGCGATGGTGAGGCCGATGAACAGCACGATCGGCGGAACCGGATTCCGGATCGACCAGGCCGAGATATTACGGAAGTTCATACAATCGTTCCCAATTCGGCTTGATCAGCTCTTCTGGCGCTGCGGCCGCACCTTGTCGCCGGGGTTGAGGAAGCCGCCGGCGCGAAGGACGACCATTTCGTTGCCCTGAAGCCCCTCGATGACGGCAATTCCGGCCGGGGTCACGGTGCCGGTCTTGACCGCCCGGCGCTGGGCCCGGTTGGCTTTGTCGATGATGTAGACGAAATTGCCCTTTTCATCGCTGAGGATGGCCGATTCCGGCAGCACCGGCGCTTCCTGCGACCCGGCGACGATCTCGACCGACGCGAAGCCGCCCGGCCGCAGCGACGGGTCGTAGGGAAGCGCCACCCGGGCGATGCCCTGGCGGTTCTGCTGGTTGACGATCGGCGAGATCTGCCAAACCGATCCGGCAAAGCTGCGCTGCGAACCGACGGGGGTTACGGTCGCCGGCACGCCGACCGAGAGCTGGACGAGGTCGGCCTCGCTGAGCTGGGCGCGAAGCTCCATCTGGCCGCCGCGGGCGACGCGGAACAGGGCGCCCGACCCGGGGCTGACAATCTGTCCGGGTTCGACATTGCGTTCGAGCACCAGGCCCGCCGCCGGTGAGCGGACGTCGAGCCGGCCGATCCGGGCGCGGGTTTCGGCGAGGCTCGCCTGGGCGACTTTGACCCGCGCATTGGCGGCGTCGCGCGCCGCCCGCTTGCGGTCCATGTCGGCCTTGGAGACGAAACCGCGTCCGACCAGCGCGGCGCTGCGCTCATATTCGTTCTGGGCAAGCGCGGCGTCGGCGCGCGCGACCTCGACATTGGCCGCCAGCTGCCGGGCTTGCTGCGCCTGCACCGAGCGCTCGATGACCGCCAAAGTCTGGCCGGCCCCGACCCATTGCCCCGGCTGGACCCGGACTGACGCCACCATGCCGCCTTCGCCGGCGATGCCGACCGGCATGTCGACCCGCGCCGCCAGCGTGCCGGTGGCCGCGATGGTGCGGGCGACCGACTCGCGGCCGGGCACGACCACCGTCACCGTCGGCATCTGGCCGCCACCGGGGCCGCCGGCCGCGGTCGCCGTCTCGGCCGGCTTGTCGCCGCCGCGCAGCAGCATGAACGCGATCAGGATGACCGCGAGCCCCGCGATCGCCGCGATGATGATGTTCCGCCGCCGCTTCGAGCGGTCGACGACAATCAGGGTCTCGGAGCCCTGCAAGCGAGTTTCCCGGTTCATGTGCAACATTCTTTCGCCCTGTTCGCGTTTTCAGCGGCCACTGCCATATTCACTGTATTACGCGAATAAGTCACCAGCTGCAACAAGAAGCGGCGCATAGCCGAAATCCAAGAGATTTTCGATGAACGGGGGCACTTGCCATGGCAAGCGGCGTTGTTGTCCAAGCGAAACGAGACGGCCGGGCGATTCGCGGGCCGCGAGCGAAGGGAAAGTTGCCATGGATTATCTGGAAGCCCACGGCTGGATCGCCTGGATCATCATCGGCGGCTTGGCCGGCGCTGTTGCGAAGCTGCTGATGCCCGGCAAGGATCCCGGCGGCTGCATCGTCACCGTGCTGCTGGGCATCTGCGGCGCTTTGCTGGCCGGCTTTCTCGGCCAGGCGATGGGCCTCGACAGCGCCATGAATGGGGCCGGTTTCATCGGCGCTATCATTGGCGCATTTGTCATCCTGCTCATCTACCGCCTGATTTCCCGCCGCCGCTAGCCGCGAGGCCGTTCAGCAAGGAGCCATTGGCCCGCACGCAGTTTGCGCGCGGGCCTTTCGCTATTTTCAAGGAGTTTTCACATGAAGAGATTGATCGTGCCGCTGCTGGCGGCGGCGGCGATGGCCGCACCCGCCGCGGCGCCCGCCCAGACCAGCATGGTCCAGCCGATCGCCGGCACCCGGCTCGACGTCTCCGCCAGCGGGGAGGTCACCCGCGTGCCGGACGTCGCCATCATCTCGACCGGCGTCGTCACGCGGGCGACGACCGCTTCGGCGGCGATCCAGCAGAACGCGGCGCGGATGGAGCGGGTGCGGGCGGCGCTCAGGCGGGCCGGAATCGAGGACAAGGACATCCAGACCAGTTCGATCAACCTCAACCCCGAATATACCTATCAGCAGAACAAGGCGCCGGTGCTGAACGGCTATTCGGCGTCCAACCAGGTGTCGGTGCGCTTCCGCGACATCGCCAAGACCGGCGAGATTCTCGATGCTCTGGTCGCGCAGGGGGCCAACCAGATCAACGGGCCGAACCTGACCATCGACAAGCCCGAGCAGGCGCTGGACGAGGCGCGGCTGAAGGCGGTCGCCAACGGCCGGGCCCGCGCCGACCTTTATGCGCGGGCGCTCGGCATGCGGGTCGTGCGGCTGCTGTCGGTCAGCGAATCGGGCGGTTATGCGGCGCCGCCGCCGATGCCGGTCTACGCCATGGCCGAACGCTCATCCGACGCTTCGACCAAGATCGACCCCGGCGAGCAGAAGGTGTCGGTGAGCGTTGCAATGAGCTTTGAATTGCAGTGAACCATCGTTCCCGGCGATCGCCGAGAGGATGAAACAAGAAGGCCGCGCGGGGGTGCCCGCGCGGCCTTCCTTTTCAATGTTTCGCGTCTAGCGGACGGAGCCGCGGCGAACGAGGTTGACGATGGCGAGCAGAATCACCGCGCCGACCAGCGACACCAGGATATTGGTGATGTCGAGTGGGGCCGACGAGTTGATATTGCCGCCGCCGAAGATCAGGCCGGCGATGAACGCGCCGACAATGCCGACGACGATGTTGAGTATGACACCCTGCTGGGCGTCCGTGCGCATGACCAAACTGGCAAGCCAGCCGACCACACCGCCGACGATGAGCCAAACAATGAAACCCATAGCGTTCCCTCCTGTTCGTGGCCGACAGGTCAGACGCCCACCGGCCTTCCGGCATCAAGACGCGTGATGCGGGTTCCTTGTTCCGGATAAAGAACGCCCTGTCCAGCCGGATGCGTAACGAAAAGGGCCGCGGGTTGCCCCGCGGCCCGCCGTTCCAGAGGGTGGAACGCAAGAAAATCAGTAGCGCTGCTGGCGCTCGTACTGCTCGCGATAATGCTTGATTCGGGTGACGCGCAGGCCCGGCATGCCGCTGCGGTCGACCGCGCGCTGCCAGCTGGTGAACTCCTCGAGGCTCAAGGTGTAACGGGCGCAGGCCTCGTCGACGGTCAGCAAGCCACCGGCGACGGCGGCGACGACCTCCGCCTTGCGGCGCACGACCCAGCGGGTGGTGGCGGGCGGTGGCAGCGAGTCGAGCGTCAGCGGCTCGCCGAGCGGTCCGATCACCTGGGCTGGCCGAAACTTCTGATTCTCGAGCATTACAAACCTCAAAACCGATAAAGTGTGTGTCGATGGCCGCTGTTTAACGGCGCGGCATTGAAGATATTCTGAAACGCGCTGGTAAATTTAAGCCTCATTTGTCCTTACCGTCCGTTAACCCTGTCGGCGTTCCACCGTCGGCGAAGGCGCCGCCAAGCCGGTCGACCGCTTCGCGCCAGCCCTCGCTGGCCGAGAGCAGGCAGGCAATCGCCGCCTGCCGGTCCCGGTCCGCGGCCGATTCGGCGCTTTCAAGCGCACGAAGCAGCTCCTCCAACTCCAGCGAGGTTTCGGCCGCGGCCTCAAATTCCCCCTCGTGCCTCGCCAAGCCCCCAGCCCTTGTTTCCGTTATTGGTTGAGGCGGTCTAGCGAGACAGGGTGAATTTCGGGTAAAGAGCGCCCCTCCAATGCCTGTCCGTTTCTCTCTTGGCCGCTCTCCGGCGGATGCGCGCATCGTCGTCGCCATGTCCGGCGGCGTCGATTCGAGCGTCGTCGCCGCCTTGGCCGCGCGCACCGGCGCCGAGGTGATCGGGGTGACGCTGCAGCTCTATGACCATGGCGAGGCGGTGAAGCGCTCGGGCTCGTGCTGCGCCGGCCAGGACATTTACGACGCCAAGACCGTCTGCGATCGGCTCGGCATCGCCCATTACGTGCTCGACTATGAAAGCCGCTTCCGCACCGGCGTGATTGACAAGTTCGCCGACGAATATGCGGCCGGGCGGACGCCAGTGCCTTGCTCCTTGTGCAACCAGGGGGTGAAGTTCGTCGATTTGATCGCCTTCGCGCGCGACTTGGGCGCCGATTGCCTGGCTACCGGCCATTATGTCCGCCGTGTCGAGCGGGAAGGGCGGGTCGAGCTGTGGAAGGGCCGCGACCCCGCGCGCGACCAGAGCTATTTTCTCTACGGCACGACGCCGGAGCAGCTCAATTATTTGCGCTTCCCGCTCGGCGACTTGCCGAAGAGCGAGGTGCGCGCTCTGGCGGCGGAGGAAGGGCTGATCACCGCCGACAAGCCCGACAGCCAGGACATCTGCTTCGTCCCCGACGGCGATTATGCCTCGCTGGTCAAGAAGTTACGGCCCGAGACCGACGAGCCCGGCGACATCGTCGATGTCGCGGGCCGGCGGCTGGGCGCGCATCGCGGGGTGGTCCAT